>CANOFK010000138.1 GCA_947565265.1 uncultured Clostridia bacterium
CGCTGAGTGGAAGTTAACTATATACTGCAATCTGGAGAAAACGGCAGCTTATAAAGCCCTTCGTATTTTGCCCCATCCCCATAAAGCCACCCAGAAGGCCCCACAAGCCCCCTTGCCCCCAACCGGGGGAATAACACCAAAAAGCAAAAAAGGCGCAAAAAAAGGGCGGCTAAGCCGCCCAAATCAGTATCCTATCCATTTCAACCCACCGCAACACCGTAAAAGGTGTTGAACCAGGCCCCTAAAACTTCCGGAACCGCCGGTAGCGCTCCTCCAGCAGCGCGTCGCCCGGCATAGCAAGCAGACGGGGCAATTCCTGGCGCAGCAGCCCGGCCAGTTCCTGGTAAGCCGCCTCCGGCTCCCCTTCGGCAATCACCCGCTCTACTACCCCCAGTTCCTGCATATCTTTGGCAGTCAGCCGTAGGCATTCCGCCGCGTCTTTCACCCGCTTGGCGTCTTTCCACAAAATGCTGGCGCAACCTTCCGGCGAAATCACCGAATACACCGCGTTCTCCATAATCCACACCTGATCAGCCAGTGCCAGCGCCATAGCGCCGCCGCTGCCCCCCTCTCCCACCAAAATGGAGATCACCGGGGTGCGTAGGGCAGAGAGCTCGGTCAGGTTTTCGGCGATTGCCTGGGCCTGGCCCCGCTCTTCGGCCCCCAGGCCGCAGTACGCGCCGGAGGTATCCACAAAGCACACCACCGGCCGGTGGAATTTCTCCGCCTGTTTCATCAGCCGCAGGGCCTTGCGGTAGCCCTCCGGGTTGGGCATACCAAAGTTGCGGCGCAGCCGCTCCTTGGTGTCCCCGCCCTTTTCTATGGCAATCACCGTCACCGGCATCCCGTCCAGCCAGGCCAGCCCACCAATCACCGCCGGGTCGTCGGCAAAGCGCCGGTCGCCGTGCAGTTCCACAAAGCCCTCAAAAATATTCTCCATATAAGCCAGCCCGGTGGGCCGCCCCTTAGAGCGGGCCAGCATGACCTTGTCATATGCGCTCACAGCCGCTCACCTCCTGTCTTGTCCTGATGCAACGCCAACAGCCGGAAAATGGTTTCCCGCTGTTCCGCGCGGGGCACAATCAAATCCACAAAGCCGTGCTCCAACAGGAATTCCGCGGTCTGGAACCCCTGGGGCAGTTTTTTCCGTATGGTCTGCTCGATGACCCTGGCCCCCGCAAAGCCGATCGTAGCCCCCGGCTCCGCCATAATGATGTCCCCGTCCATGGCGAAACTGGCCGTCACCCCGCCGGTCGTGGGGTCGGTAAGCACCGTCAGGTAGAAGAGCCCCCCGTCGCTGTGCCTGCGCACCGCGGCGCTGGTTTTGGCCATCTGCATCAGGGAGAGGATCCCCTCCTGCATCCTGGCCCCGCCGGACACAGTAAAGCCCACTACCGGCAGCCTTTTCCGGGTGGCGTACTCAAACAGGCGGGTGATTTTCTCCCCCACCACCGTGCCCATGCTGCCCATCATAAAGTTGGGGTCCATAAAGAACAGCGCGCATTCCAGCCCCTGTACCAGCGCCGTGCCGCAAAGCACCGCATCCTTCTCCCTGGACGCCAGCTTGGCGTTGCGCAGTTTCTGGTCATAGCCGGGGAAATCCAGCACATCCCGGCTAAGCAGTTCCCCGTCCAACTCCCGGAAACTGCCCTCGTCGGCAATATATGTCATGCGCTCCCTGGGCCCCACCCGGAAATGATACCCGCAGGCCGTGCATACGTGCATATTCTCCTGCAAATCACTAAGCGGCAGTTGTACACCGCACCGGGGGCACGCGCTGTGTATCCCCGCGTCCTCCGCCTCTTTGCCACCCTTTTCCAACTCGTTCTGCGGCGAACGGAACAGCCCCATCAAATTCATGGCGGGTTCTCCTTTGTTTCAGTGTATTTTGTCGATGAAAAGCCAGACAGGCGCTTTCCAATATAGTCCTTTGGGTATAAAGCCCAACGGTTCCCTATCCCAAGGCGCAGAGAGCGCCAACCTCCCCGCCCTTCCAAAAAGAAAAAGGAAAAGAAAAAGAAATATAACAAATAGAAAATTATAGTAATGGAAAAAAGTAAAAAGATAAAAAAGAAAAAACTGAAAATGAATCAAAAAAGAAAATCAAAATAATAAAAATGAAAAGACAAGAAAACAAGAAAAATGAAAAAATCAATAACCGTCCCTTCTCGCGTGCCAAAAGCCCTACGGAACCGCCCGGCAGGCGCGCGACAGTGGGATTCCAAAGGGCAGTGCCCTTTGGCAGGGTCCAGGGACAGCGTCCCTGGCCGCCGGAGGCAACCTAACCGCCACCCCCTAACACCCCCCCTAAGATTTAGCCCGGAAAAACTTCATAAAGTCGGTGTAGTAGTCACCGGCGCGGAAACGGCGGTCGCGGACAATCTCGATCTGGGTTTCGATATTATTATCCACGCCGTTCACCACCAGCTCGCACAAAGCGGACTGCATCTTGCGGATCGCCTCTTCCCTGGTAGAGGAATAAACGATCAGCTTGCCCAGCATAGAGTCATAGTAAGGGGTCACATCACAGCCCTGATACAGGCAGGTGTCAAAGCGCACCCAGGGCCCGCCCGGCGGGTGGAAAAACTCCACCCGGCTGGCATTGGTGGCGTTGATACGGCACTCAATGGCCGCCCCCTGCAACTGGATATCCCCCTGGGCAAAATCCAGGGGCACACCGGCGGCAATGCGGATCTGCCACTTCACAATGTCCAGCCCGGTCACCAGTTCCGTTACCGGGTGCTCCACCTGCAAGCGGGTATTCATCTCCATAAAGTAGAACTCCCCCGAGGGCTCCATCAGGAACTCCACCGTACCGGCGTTTACATAGCCCGCGGCCACAGCGGCCTTGGCGGCGGCCTCTATCAGCTTTTGCCGCACCGCCGGGTTGACCCCCGGAGAGGGGGATTCCTCAATCAGTTTCTGGTTGTTTTTCTGAATAGAGCACTCCCGCTCCCCCAGGCACACCGTGTGCCCCTGTTGGTCGGCCAAAAGCTGCACTTCAATATGCTTAACCGGGTCCAGGTACTTCTCCAGATACACCCGGCCGTCCCCAAAGGCGTTCTGCGCCTCGGTAGAGGCCGTGCGGAAGGCCCGCTCCAAATCCTCCGGCCGTTCCACCAGGCGGATGCCCTTGCCCCCGCCCCCTGCGGAAGCCTTGATCATCACCGGGTAGCCAATGGCCCCGGCCGCCTCTTTGGCAGCCTCAGGGTCAGGCAGCACGCCGGTACCGGGGGTGGTGGGCACGCCGTTGGCCTTCATCAGGCTGCGGGCCGCCTCCTTGTCCCCCATTTTGACGATCACCTCCGCGGGCGGGCCGATAAAGGTAATGCCATATTGGCGGCACATGGCCGCAAACCCGGCGTTCTCCGACAAAAAGCCGTACCCCGGGTGGATGGCCTGGGCCCCGGTAGCCAGCGCCGCGCTGATGATCCGCTGGGCGTTCAGGTAGCTGTCCTCCGGGCGGGGCCCGCCCACACACACCGCCTGGTCGGCCAGGGCCGTGTGCAGGGCGTCCTTATCCGCCTGCGAGTACACCGCCACCGTGGCAATGCCCATCTCCTTGCACGCGCGGATAATACGGATGGCGATCTCGCCCCGGTTCGCTATCAAAATCTTCGTGAACATAACCTACCCTCCGTATCCGGGCCTACTGGGCCTTAACCAGCGCAAAAGAAAACTCTGCCGATACGCAAAGCTTGCCGTTTACCGTGCCCGTGCCCTTGGCAAAGTAAAAGTTTCCCCGGCTGCGGGTCAGTTCGCACTGGGTCACAAAGGTATCGCCGGGCTTTACCTGCCCCCGGAACTTCACATTGTTCAGGCCCGTGTAAAGGGGCGTCATGCCCTCGGCCTTGCCAATCAGCAGCACACAGGCAGACTGGGCCAGTATCTCGCACTGGATGACCCCCGGCACCACCGGGTTCCCTGGGAAATGCCCCTGCAAAAAGAATTCATCCCCCCGCACATGGTATTTGCCGTGGGATACCCCATCCACCAGCTCCACCTCGTCCACCAACAGCATCGGCTCCCGGTGGGGCAAAATGGCCTTGATCTCGTCTTTATTCATGGCAGCTCCTTTCAGTTCAACGGCAGACCGGCTGCCGGGATTTTTTCAAACAGCCCGCAGGCAGCCCCCAAAGCCTGTTTGAAAACGCCGGAATACGGGAAACACTGCCTGTCTAGGCCAGAAAACGGCGGTTCCCGCGTCAAACATCCCCAAAAGGCGGCAAGCCTTTCTTGCGGTTTTTCCCTTGAAAGCCCTCGTTTTTGGACAAAAATCCGGCATTTCTCCGGTTTTAAAACA
>CANOFK010000139.1 GCA_947565265.1 uncultured Clostridia bacterium
GGCCGGCAGCAACAATGTGGACCTGATGGAAGAGCCCATGGCCGCGGCGGTAGGCGCCGGCCTGCCTGTGGCCGAGGCCACGGGCAGCATGGTGGTGGATATCGGCGGCGGCACCAGCGAGGTGGCCGTGATCTCCTTAGGGGATATCGTCACCGCCGTATCCGTGCGCATGGCCGGGGACAAGTTCGACGAGGCCATCGTCACCTATGTAAAAAAGAAGTACAACCTGCTCATCGGCGAGCGCACCGCCGAGGAGATCAAAATGCGCATCGGCTCGGCCTTCCCCACCGAGGAAACCATCAACGCCTTTGTAGAGATCAAAGGCCGCAACCTGGTGGACGGCCTGCCCAAAAACGTCACCATCCATGCCGATGAGGTCCGGGAGGCCCTGGCCGACAGCGTGATGGTGGTGGTAGACGCCATCAAGGAAACCCTGGAGCAAACCCCCCCGGAGCTGGCCGCGGATATTATCGACCGGGGCATCATGCTCACCGGCGGCGGCGCGCTGCTCAAGGGCCTGGACCGGCTGGTCAGCCAGGAAACCGGCATCCCCGTCCATGTGGCAGAGCGCCCCCTGGACTGCGTGGTGGAGGGCACCGGCAAAAGCCTGGAGATCGAGCTGCCCAAATCCTATTACCGCAACAGCCGGCGCAAGTAAGCCGCGCCGCCCATCCCCCCAGAGAGGAGGTTTCCTGTGAAAGACATACTAAAAGGCGGTTCGTTCCGGGTGCTGGCCGTCACGGTGGTGGTCCTGCTGGGGCTTATCATCTATACGGCCTCGGCAGGGGGCTCCTTTATCGCCAGCCTCCTGGGGTTCGTGTCCACCCCCATGCAGGGGGTGGCCTCCAACGTAACCGGCAATGTCACCGAGTTCCTGGACCTGGACGGCTTTACCAAAGACGAGTTAAAGTCCCTGGTGGCCTCCCTCCAGCAGGAAAACAGCCAGCTTCAGGACCGCCTGGTGGACTACGACGAGGTCAAGCAGGAGAACAGCCGCTTAAAAGAGCAACTGCGTATCAGCGAGGCCGAGCCCCAGGTGGAGATGCGCTCCGCCGCGGTCATCGGCCGGGACCCCAACGATATGTTCTTCGGGTTCTCCATCGGTATCGGCACCCTGTCCGGTGTCAGCACCGGCGACCCCGTCATCACCTCCCAGGGGCTGGTGGGCATTGTCACCCAGGCCTATGCCACCACCAGCAAGGTGTCCTGCCTGCTCTCCGAGAAGGTGGAGGTAGCCGCCGTTTCCATTGATAAGCAGGAGAGCGGCGTTGTCACCTGCGACATCATGATGGCCAACTCCGGCCTCTTGCGCATGGACTACCTCTCCCCGGACACCAAGCTGGAGGCCGGGGACATTATCACCACCTCCGGGGCCGGCGGGGTCTATCCCGCCCGGCTGAAGATCGGCCAGGTAGAGAGCATTGAGAAGTCGGAGATGGACGTGTCCCGTTACGCGGTGATCCGCCCCTTCCAGGACCTGTCCACCGTCAAAGAGGTGCAGGTGATCATCGACTTCCCCGGCAAGGGGGAGGATGACGGCATCATCGACCCGGCGACGATCCCCGACGGCGGGGAGGAGGACGCGGAATGAGGGACCTGACCCGCCTGACCCGGTACCTGGCCTACACCCTGGAGCTGCTGGTTCTCTTCATGCTGCAAGAAACCCCCGGCCTGCTGCCGGACATATTCGGCGCGCGCCCGGTGCTGGTGCTGCCCGCCGGCCTGGCCATTGCCATGTTCGAGGAAGAAACCCCGGCCATGGCCTTTGGCGTGGCGGCCGGGCTTTTTTGCGACTTCGGCTATTCCGGGGTGCTGGGGTTCCACGGCCTGCTCATGGCCCTGCTGTGCTTTTTCATCAGCCTGCTGGTGCGCAGCTATATGCAGGTCAACGTGGTTACGGCCCTGCTGGCCGGTGCCGGCGCCCTGGGCCTGCTTATGGCCGGGCAGTGGCTGTTTTTTTACTATTTCCGCTACGCCATGCCCCTGTACGCCCTGCGCTACCACTACCTGCCCAAATACCTGTACACCCTCCTGTTCACCCCGCTGCTCTACTTTCTCAACCGGGGCCTGTCCGATATCCTCCAGTCCCAAGAGAGCCAGGGGTTTTAGCCGGGAGGGGCCCAACTGACCTATAGAGGTACTCTACATGAAACTGCCTTCCATAAAAATTGGCCGCACCACTGCCTGTGTCCTGGTGGTCGTCATCTTTTTTACCATATTTGAGCTGCAACTGTTCAACTGGCAGATCCTGCACGGGGAAACCTTTGAGCAGGAGGCCATGAGCCACCGCACCGACGCGGTGGAGATCTCCGCTGCCCGCGGGGAGATCTGGGACCGGGACGGGAACGTGCTGGCCGGCAACAAAATCGTGTACGAGGTCATCTACAACGCCCTGTATATGGATGACAGCCGGCGCAACGCCACCATCCTGGAGGTCATCGACCTGTTGGTAGAGCGGGGCGAGGCATGGCGGGATATCCTGCCCATCGAACTGGACGAGCAGGGCAATTACCGCTTTATCGAGGGCCAGGAGGACGAGATCGAAATCCTCAAGGGCCGGGACTTCCTCAACCTGGCCGACTACGCCACCGCCGACGAGTGTATGCAGGAGCTGGCCAAAAAATACCGCTACCAGGGCTACTCCAAAGAGGACACCCGCACCGTCATGTCCGTGCGCTACTCCATGACCAAGGACGGTTTTTCCATCAATGACCCCTATGTGTTCGCCACCGGCGTTTCCTCCGAAACCGTGGGGGTATTCGGCGAGTACGCCTCCCAGTGGCCCGGCGTGGAAACACGGGTAAACGTCAGCCGGTATTATGGCGAGGACGGCTCCCTGGCCCCCCACGTGGTGGGCTACACCTGGCGCATCTCCGACAAACAATTGGAAGCGGCCGAGGAAAGCGGCAACGCCTATGACAGCGAAACCAATATCTCCGGCTACAAGGCCATTGATGTTATCGGCACCAGCGGGGCCGAGGCCGCCTTCGAGGAAGAGCTCCGGGGCAAGCGGGGGCTGGAGGCCGTGTTCACCGACGAAAACGGCAGCGTAACCTCCACGGCCACCACCATCCAGCCGGAGCAGGGCCACAGCGTCCAGCTTACCCTGGATTCCGACCTGCAACGGGTGGCCAACCTCTCCTTAGAGAAGAACATAAAGGCCAACAAAAACTCCGGCGCCAAAGACGACCGGCGGGCCCATAACTGCAAGTTCGGGGCCGCCGTCGCCATAGATGTGTCCGACTTCGGGGTGCTGTGCAGTTCCTCTTACCCCGGCTACGACCTGAACCGCTATTATACCGACAGCAGCTACCGCACGGAGATCATCAACGACAGCGAGATGCAGCCCGCCTACAACCGGGCCCTGCAGGGTATGTACGCGCCGGGCTCCATCTTCAAGCCCATGGTGGCCATCGCCGGCCTGCAAGAGGGTGTCGTCGACGACCGCACCGGCCTGTACCCCTGTGAGGGGATGTTCGACTTCGAGGACCTGCACCTGCGCTGCACCGGCATACATCCCTGGGCCAATGTCTACGAGGCCCTCATGTACTCCTGCAATGCCTATTTCTGCGAGCTGGGCTTGCAGCTAGGCATCCGCCGGCTGGATGCCTACGCCGAGTACTTCGGCCTGGGGGAATTGACCGGCGTGGAGCTCTACGAGTCCGAAGGCATCATGACCAGCCCCCAAGAGTACCGGGAGCGCCACACCGACCTGGGTGCCGACTGGACCGACGGCAACACCGCCCAAACGGCCATCGGCCAGGCGGACAATATGTTCACCCCCCTACAGTTGGCCACCTATTGCGCCACCATTGCCAATGGGGGCGTGCGGCTGCGCACCCACTTTTTGCAGCAGGTAACCGACTATACCGGCGACGAGCTCATCCGCCGGTACGAGCCCGAAGTGCTCAAAGACGCGGTCATCCGCTCCGACGTGCTGGCCGTGGTCAACAACGCCATGGTCATGACCGCCACCGACGGCCTGGCCAGCAGCGTGTTTGGCAACTACCCGGTCCCCGTGGCCTGCAAAACCGGCACCGCCCAAACCTCCGGCCTCACCTGGGCGGAAGGCGGCACCGAGGAAAATATCACCTTCATCGCCTACGCCCCGGCCCAGGCCCCGGAGATCGCCGTGGCCGTGGTGCTGGAGCATGGCAGCAGCGGCAACTATGCCATGAACGTGGCCAAGGATATCCTGGACTGCTACTTCGGTTTCTACACCTGGGATGAGGACGGCAACCGCTACGACCAGGACGGCGATATGGTGGACGACGAGGGCAATGTCCTCAAAACCAAAGAG
>CANOFK010000140.1 GCA_947565265.1 uncultured Clostridia bacterium
GGGACAAACTGCAAAGGTTTTTGATTCGATCTGCACATAGGTTTCCTCCTTCTCACCAGAGCCGTAGGGCCTGTCTTCTTTCTCTTTCTAATTTTCTATTATACTGTATAAAGAAGTGTATTGTCAATGCATCTCAAGATATTGTATGTGAATAGAGTTTACCTTTCCCTTGCCCCGCAAGGCGTCCTGGAGGCCTGCTCAGGGCGTTCTATTGGCCTTTGCGCCCCGCATATGCTGGTAACAGAAAGCGGGGCGTTGCCATGTTCATGACTGTAAAGTTCAGGAAGAAATTTCTCCTTTTTCTGATGCCGCTGGCGGTTCTTTTGCTTGCCCCGGCCCTTACCCATGCCTTTGCCGCCTCACAACAGGGCGATTTCCCCAAGTGGGTGGACTTTGACCCGCCAGCCTCCCTGCTGCGCCAGGCGCTGGAACTGGATATAGCCACCTATGACACCCCCGGCCATGTAGATTGGGTGCAACTGCTGGCCTATCTGGCGGCAAAATATGGGGGCGACTTCTCCCTTTGCCACACCGGCGACCTGGAAAAAGCCGCCGAGGTGTTGCAAGGTGGGGATAGCCCGCAGGATATGCCCGGCTTTGGGTACTACCGGCAGGCGTATGAGGCTGTGCTGGGGGGTTTTGTGGGGGAGTATGCCCTTTTAGGGGAAGAGGGCTGGGAGCCCGCCTACGGCCTGAAGGCGTACTCCCCTATAGCGGAAACCTTCCCTTATTCGGACTATGACGATTTTGGGGTCAGCCGGGAATATGGCTACCGCCGCCGCCATCTGGGCCATGACATGATGGCCGCCGTCGGTACGCCTGTCATCGCCGTAGAAAGCGGTGTGGTAGAGCAGTTGGGCTGGAACCAGTATGGAGGCTGGCGGGTGGGCATCCGCAGCTTTGACGGATACCGCTACCACTACTATGCCCACCTGCGCAAAGACCGGCCCTTTGCGGAAGGGCTTAGCCTGGGGGATACGGTAATGGCCGGGGACGTCATCGGCTACGTAGGCCGCACCGGGTACAGCGCTACGGAGAACGTCAACGGCATTGAACAGAGCCACCTGCATTACGGCCTGCAAATCATCTTTGACGAGAGCCAGCGGGAGGGAAACGGGGAGATCTGGGTGGACGTATACCAGCTTTGCCGGCTGCTGCGTAGCCACCAAAGCACCGTCCAGCGCAACGACGAAACCAAGGAATGGACCCGCGTCCAGCCCTTCCACGAGGATATCCCCGGCTGAGGGGGTAGCCGTGCACCTTTGATTTGCCGCATTCCCAAGGGAAAATGGCACAAAAAAGGGGCTGTGGGGGATTCTTTCCCCACAGCCCCGGCCGGTATGGCCGCGTCAGTCCAGGATCATCAGGTCGCGGATGTACTTGATGGTATAGCGCACGCCCTTGTCACCCTTCTCCCCCTGCCAGGTAGCAGAGTGGGGCTCAATGGCCAGGTAGCCGTCATAGCCGTATTTATACAGGATGGCAAAGAAAGCCCGCCAGTTGATCACGTCAATGCCCGCGGGGGGGTTATCATACCAGTTGTTGCTGGCAAAGGCTTTCGGCAGCAATTCGTCCTTCAGTTCGGGATGATTCTTTATAAAGTCCATCATGGCCCACTGCTGCTCCTCGCGAGAGTCGCCCCGCTGGATCACGCCCTTGACATGGCAGTACTTAAAGTGGGCGCCCCACTCCAGGCCCTCTTCCAGGTAGGCGCCGTTCTGGCCGCCGTGAACAAAGCTGTGGGAGGGGTCGTACTTAATGCCCAGGCCCGGTACCTCGCTGAGCACCAGTTTCCACTGTTCGGGGGTGCGGATGTAGTTATCGCCCATGCAGCAGTTGACAATGGCGGTTTCCATGCCGTGCTCCTTGGCGTAAGCCACAATATCGTTAAGCACCTTAATGGCTGCGGTGATGTTTTTATAGTAGCTTAGGCTCTCTACATAGTTGACGCTGCACAGATAGTGCTTGGCCCCTAGGTACGCGCCAAAGTCGATAACAGCCTTTACCTCTTCCCACTCGGCGGGGACAACCTGGCCGTTTTCGTCCAGGATATGGCTGGCCCAGCGGCCTACCGCGCCAACCTCCACGCCTGTACGCTGGCAGGCCGCCTTCATCTCCTCTTTAATGGCCATAAGCTCCGCCATAGGCGCGCCAAAGAAGTCGGAGGGGTTGCAGTCGAACTCCACAAAATCCAGGCCCAACTCCTTTACCCGCTCAAAGCTTTCCGGCTTAGGGGGCATGATGATACCAAGTTTCATAATGATTCCTCCTGTGTGTTGATAGGCAGAACTATTCCTCGCCGCTGTGCCGCTTAGGCCCCAGCGAGCCGTCCCCGGCCATGAGCTCGGTAAGCTCTTCAATGCGTTCCAGGGGGAAGGGGGGCTGGGCCAAAGGGCGCAGGGCAATGGACATCAATTTCATAGGGTTGTCGTCGGCGGCAACCCGGTTAGAACTGAGTTGCCCACACCGGCGGCACCGGTGGACGATTGCCCACTCGCCGTTTTTGCGCACCCATACGCTGATGGGGTCCATCAGCCCGCCGCAGTCCGCATCCCGGTCGCCGGGCTCGTTGTCCACGTGCAAGCTCGTCAGGCAGTTGGGGCAGTGGTTACGGTGCTGGGTGCCCGCGGCCTCAGGGGTAACCAGCCGCCCGCAGTGCTTGCAGGTAAAGCTGTCTGTGCAGGGGTGGTTTTGAAAATAGCCGTTCTCATATTTTCTGCGTTTGTTTTCCCGGTTCAAGTGGCATCCTCCATAAACTCGCGCGCCTACAGGGGCGGCGTTTTCAGCCTTAAAGGCCTACCTCCATTATAGCGTGAAACAGGGCGGGTTGCAAGGGGGAAGGCAGGGAAAAGTTCCCTCTTTTTGCGCAAAAAGAAAGAGGCAGGGTAGCCCCTGCCTCACATTTTTAAGGATGTGCCAGGGGAACCCAGCGCCCTCCTCCTTTTTAAACGGCGCCTTCCTGGAAAATGTCCCTGACGCCGGCCTTATGGGAAACACGGACCGTAAACGCCGCTGTAGCAAGGTTTGCCTGTAGGGTGGCTGTTTGCCCGTTAGCCTGCCATGTAATGGCCAGGCCTGTCCCCTGGGCGTGGATGGTAACTTCCGCGTCCCGGCGGAAAATCGGGCATTGGCTGCGGAATTTCAGCAGCGCCAACTGTTTTTGCACGACTTCTTTTTCCAGCCCTTCCCGCATCTGTTTTCCCGTTAGGTTGGTGCGGTTGATCTCCTTGTGCCCGCCTGCCCCGGCACGCTCCATGGCCTTATAATCGTTTTTCCCGGCAAACAGATCCAGGTACCACACCTGGGGCTTACCCGGCATGAAAAGCTGGATGGCCCTGGCCAAAAGCAGCCGCCGGTCATCTTCGCCCAGGGCGCTGTAATAGGTGGCGTTCACCTGGTAGTAGACGTTTTTCTCCCCATGCAGGTCTTTGACGAAACCGCCCCGCTGCACCAGCACGCTGATAAGGTGCTGGATCCGCTCCTCCGGCAGCAGGCCTTTTAAGTCCAGCACCGGGATGCCGTCGTGGCAGCCCAGCATATTAACGGTGCGGATGCCCTTATCCACCAGTTCCTGTGCCCAGCGGGCCAGGTACTCGCCGCTGCCGGTTTCAAAGGCGTCCAAGATCAGCCCGGGTAGGAAGAAGTCATAGGCCATATAGCCCTTTGCGGCTATTTTCTCGTAGATTTTCTCCCCATAGCCCGCGTGGATCTCCGGCAGCAGGGAGAGGCCCAGGGGCGTTGCCATATCCGTGATATCCTGCAAAAGCTCCCAGGTGTCCGGCTCGTTCAGGAAGTTTTTAGCCCCCACCCGTTTGGGGGCGTAGGCAAAGGCGTCCAGGCGCACGATCTTGGCGCCGAACCCGGCCAGCCTTTCCAGGGTTTGCCGGTAGAATTCCCGCACCAGCGGCGAGCGGATGTCCAGGTCCATCTGCCCAAGGTAGCGTTTTTTCCCGTCCCCGTCCACGTCTACCTGCTGGTAGAAGGTGTTCCAGTAGGGCTTGTTAACGCCGCCGGGGAATTCTACCATCAGCACGGGCAGGCCTGGCTTGCGGAAGAACATCTCCCGGATGTATGCCTGCCGGGGGACCAGCACGCCGGTTTCGTCCACCTCCCCGGTACCTGCCCAGAACCGGTTCCAGTCAAGGAAGAAGTCCCGGTAGGGGGAATTCTCCCCATGGGCCAGTAGATCCTGGAATTGAGGGGACTGGACGGAAAGGTGGTTCAGGACAAAGTCCAGTTTCAAGCCTATCCCCAGTTTCCGGAGAGCGTCCAGATCGGATT
>CANOFK010000141.1 GCA_947565265.1 uncultured Clostridia bacterium
ACAACGCACCGCTGTCTATTCCAAAAAACAGACTTGTCGTAACAGTTTTCTGATATGCTACAAATTTTCCGCTCCAAAACGAAATTTTCTGTTATAATGGGGGCATAAAAAACAGAAACCAGCCACCGGCTGAAAGGAGATGGAGCGCTTATGTCACAGCGCACAAGCATACGGGGCCTTGCGGGCCGATACATTGTTACCGACAGGCAGTTCTACAAAAAAATGGTGTTGCTTACCCTGCCCGTCCTCCTGCAAAGCGTTATCAACCAGGGGGTCAACATGATGGACACCATTATGGTGGGCAAGCTGGGGGAGGTTTCCATTTCGGCCTCGTCGCTGGCCAACCAGTTTTACCTGATCTACCAATTCCTCTGCATGGGGTTAAGCGCCGCGGCCCTTGTGCTGGCCTCCCAGTACTGGGGAGCCGGGAAAAAGGAAACGGTGCGGAAAGTGTGCGACCTGGTTCTACAGATCGTTATCGTTTTGGGCACTTTTTTCGCCGTAGTTTCCTTCCTGTTCCCCAGGCAGATCATGTCCATCTACACCAAAGACAGCCAGGTGATCGAAACAGGCGCCGGGTACCTTAGGGTAACTGCCTTTGTGTACCTACCCCATGGGCTGGGGCTCATCATTGCCAACTTTGTCCGCTCTATCGGCAATACCCGGCTGGGGCTGGTGGTTTCGTCCATTTCTTTCCTGGTAAATATCGGCAGCAACTACGTCTTTATCTTCGGCAAACTGGGCCTGCCCCCCATGGGTGTGACCGGTGCGGCGCTGGGTACCCTCTGCGCGCGCGTGGTGGAGTTCCTGGTCTGCGTGGTCTACCTTCTGAAGGTCGAAAAGACCCTTCGGTACAATTTCCGGGGGCTTTTGCAAGCCCCCAAGGCAGCCCTTGCCAAAGAATTCCGCCGCCTGGGCCTGCCGGCAGTCATCAGCGACACCCTGCTGGGGGTTTCCGGCAGCGTGCTGTCCGTCATCCTGGGGCATATGGGCCGGGAGGTGGTCAGCGCCTACTCCATCGTCACTGTGCTGGACCGTATGTGCGCTGTGGCCACAGCCGGTGTGGCCAGCGCCGCCGGGGTCATGGTAGGCCAAACGGTGGGCACAGGCGACTTCCGCCGCGCCCACAAGGAGGGCCAGTCCTTCCTGCTGCTGAGCATCGTCATGGGGGCTGTCAGCGCGGTGCTGGTGCTGCTGGTGGGCACATGGTCCATCAGCCTGTATGAGATCAACGGCTCTACATACCGCATTGCTGTATCCATGATGCAGGCCAGCGCCCTGATCGTGCTGTTCCAGTCCACCGGCACCACCACTACTAAGGGTGTGCTGCGTGGCGGCGGCGACACCCGGTTCCTTATGGTGGCGGATGTCATCTTCCAGTGGTGCGCCTCTATCCCGCTGGGGTACCTTTGCGGCCTGGTGCTGCACCTGCCGCCTTTCTGGGTACTTATTGCGCTGCGCATCGATTATGTGATCAAGGCCATCTGGATGTCCTTCCGGCTTCAGGGCACCAAGTGGATCCACAAGGTAAAAAACGTGTAAGCCTTTTCAAACACACAAGGAGGTAGATGGATATGCTGGCACTCCCTGTTATCTTTGGGGAAAACATGGTTCTTCAGCAGGGGAAAAAGATCTCCGTATGGGGAAAGGCCGCGCCTGGCGCCCAGGTTCAGGTCGCGGTGCAGGGCGGCACCTTCACCACAACCGCCGGTGCGGACGGCAACTGGCGCGCCCTCTGCGGGCCACTGGAGCCTTCTTTCCAGGAAACCTTCGTGGTTTCCTCCCAAGGTGAGGAAATACGGCTGGGCAATGTCCTTATCGGGGAAGTTTGGCTGGCTGGGGGCCAGTCCAATATGGAATTCTATATGCGCCACGACGCCTGCCTGGCCGAAGAGGCCCCCCGCTGTGCCAACCAGGCCATCCGGTTTTTTGATTACCCGGAGGTGTCCTATCCTGGGCAAATCGACGAGGCCCCTTATGGGAAAGCCTACTGTTTCTGGCGGCCCTGCGATAGGGAAAACCTGGAATACTTTTCCGCCGTGGCCTACTACTTTGCACGGGATCTGCAACAGGCGCTGGGGGTCCCGATAGGGATTGTCGGCTGCAACTGGGGCGGCACAGCCGCTGTTTCCTGGATGGACGAGGGGGCTATCCTGGAGGGCGGCGGCAAGGCCTACCTGGACGAATACCAGCAGGCGGTACAGGGCCTTGACCTGGAGGCGTACGAAAAGCGGCTTCAGGAGGATCCCATCCGTTACCGTACGGACATCCTGGCCGAGCCCCTCAACGATATGCTGATGCAGGGCCTGCCTATGGAGGAAGTTATGGGCAGGGTACAGGAGATGGGCCTAACGCTGCCCGGCCCGCCGCTTATGGGCCCTAAAAACGAGCACCGGCCGGGCGGGCTGTATGAGGCCATGCTCTGTTCCCTGTCCCCCTTTGGCCTGCGGGGGTTTATCTACTACCAGGGCGAGTCTGACGGGGACGCCCACCCCCATTGTTACCAAACGCTTTTCCCCTCGCTCATCCGCTGCTGGCGGCGCCTTTGGGGGGAGGAACTGCCCTTCCTCTTTGTACAGTTGGCCCCCCTGGATCACTGGGCGGCCTGTAGCGGCGAGCCATACGCCATTATCCGGGCAGCCCAGCAGCACACGGCGGACACCGTACCCCTTACGGGCATGGCCAGCACCAGTGATGTGGGCATGGAGTTTGACATCCACCCCAAGCAGAAACGGCCTGTGGGCCACCGGCTGGCCCTGCTGGCCCAAAACCGCGTGTACGGCCGGGATGTCCTCTGTGACGCCCCCCGGCTTACAGGCGCCCAATGGGAGGGATCGGCCCTGGCGCTTACCTTTGCCCATGCCGGCAGCGGGCTCACCCTCCACGGCAACCAACTGGGCGGCCTGCGGGTGTTCCAAAACGGCACGGAACGCACGCTGGCTGCCCATGCCCAGGGGGATCGGGTTCTGCTTACCGGGGAGGGCCTGCGACCGGGCGCGCCCACCCAGGTACGCCTGGCCACCGGCGGCTGGTACGTGGTGAACCTCTACAACAGTGCCGGCATCCCCGCCGTGCCCGGCTCGTTGGATCTCTGACACGCCTTGTATGCCTATATGTATACATATTCTGCCGAAAGGAGCTTTCCTATGGTCCATGACATTCTAGAAATCCTGGCCCAGGCCGCAACATCATGGGAACCGCCCACTGTCCCGGAGGACATTCCCCAGGGGGATATGCCCGGGGACAAGGTGTGGATCGGCCCCCAGTCTGTCGAAAAGGCCAACGCCACCTTCCGGGCCCTGTTACCCCTGTTGGGGCAGGCCCTGGGCCAGAACCCGGCCAGGCGGGCCGTGGTTGCCATCTCAGGGGGCAGCGGCGTGGGAAAAACCTGCGTTTCCGCCCTGCTTACCTATTATCTCAACCAACTGGGGGTGGGGGCTTTTACCCTGTCGGGGGATAATTACCCCCGGCGTTTCCCGCAGCTTAACGACATGGAGCGGATGCGCGTGTTCCGCACCGCAGGCGTCCGGGGGATGCTTGCCGCAGGCGGCTACACTCGAAGCCACAAGGCTGCCTTGCAGGAACTACAGCTTGCCGGTACAGACCCCGACCCTGCCCAGTGCGGGGCCCACCCCTGGCTTGCCGCTTACCAGCAGGCCGGGCGCGAGGCCCTGTCCGGGTACCTGGGCACCGGGCTGGAGCAGGAGTACGACCAGCTCTCCCAAGTGCTACGGCAGTTTAAGGACGGCGCGGGGAAAATCTGGCTCAAACGCATGGGCCGGGACGATACCGCCCTTTGGTATGAGGAGAAGGATTTCTCCCAAACCCATGTGCTGGTGTTGGAGTGGACCCACAGCGGCTCCCGGATGCTGGAAGGCGTGGATATTCCCGTGCTGTTGGCCAGTACCCCGGCGGAAACCCGGGCCTACCGCCTTGCCCGCGGCCGGGACGCCAACGCCGACACGCCCTTTATCACCATGGTTTTGGAACTGGAGCAGGCAAAGCTGGAGGCGCGGGCCAAACGGGCCCGGCTTATCGTTTCCAAGGACGGCCAGTTGTTAAGCTATGCCCAATACGCAAAAATGATGGAGGAGGGACGGTAAGGAAATGGGATTGATCGACAACCACCCTATGCTCAACGCTTACCCGGACAGCCTGGGGAATACCCTGGCAGGCGCGGTGGCGTTTTTGCAGGACGAACGGGTGAAAGGGGCTTTTTCCTCGTTTTACATTTTGCCCAGCCTGTTTTGCTCTGACCTGGACCGGGG
>CANOFK010000142.1 GCA_947565265.1 uncultured Clostridia bacterium
GCCGCTGCCCAGTTTGCCAAATATCCCGGCAAGCTGCGGCAGGGCGCCCCCCATGTAGCGCTGGTGCATCCGGGCGATATGGGCAACCTGGGCACCATAGAGCGCACTTTGCTGGGCTTTGGCATCAAAGACCTGGCGCTGGTGGGTGGTGGGGCCGACCCCTGGCATCCCAAGGCCCTGCGGGCGTCCATGGGTGCGGCCTTCCGGCTGGAGGTGGAAACGTTCGCCGGTTTTGAACAATACCTGTCCGCCTATGGGGAAGGGCGGGCGATCTTCCCCTTTATGTTGGACGGGGGTACGGTGCTTACCCCGGAAAGCTGCCCGGCAGCCCCCCGGTATACCCTGGTTTTCGGCAACGAGGCCACGGGCCTGCCCCCGGAATTTGCCCGGTACGGCAAAAGCCTGTTCATCGCCCAGAGCCCGGAGGTGGACTCCCTGAACCTGGCGGTGGCGGTGGCCGTAGGGGCCTGGGTATTCACGGCAAAAAACGGGCCCACATACGCCCGGTGAAAGGAGCTAGTTCCATGTCTGCGTTTACGGTGGCTGTTTTTGCCGATGTCCACGGCAATTACCGGGCCCTGGCGGCCTGCCTGGCCATGGCAGAGGCCAAAGCTGCGGGGCAGTACCTGTTTTTGGGGGATTACGTTACCGACCACCCTTACCCCCAGCGGGTGCTGGCCCTGTTGCGGGAGGCGGCCCGGCGGCGCCCCTGCCTGTTTGTGCGGGGGAACCGGGAGGAGTACATGATCGCCTACCGCAAAAAGCCCGCCGGCTGGCGGGACGGCTCGGCCCAGGGGGCCCTTTTGCACTGTTACGAGAACCTGGCCGGGGAAGATATCGACTGGTTTGAGAGCCTGCCCATTTACGATGTATGGAGGCCAAAAGGGATGCCGCCCATCGCCATTTGCCACGGTTCCCCCACAGAGGTGCGGGGTACCATGCGGGAGGGCGGGCAGGAACTGGAAACCATGCCCGCCGGCCTGTTGCTGAAAGGCCACAACCACCGGCGGATCAGCTTTTGCTGGCAGGGGCGGCGGGTGATATGCGCCGGGTCGGTGGGGAACCCGATCTACTGCCGTGCCCGGCCCGGCCGGGTGGAAACTACGCCCCTGGCGAAACAGGGGGAGATGCTTTTCCTGCACCTGCGGGAAGGGCGCTGGGTCCCGGAGTTTTTGCCGGTGCCCTATGACTGGCAGGGGGCTTTGGATGATTTGACGGCATCGGGCCTGAACCAGCGGGCCCCGGTGTGGTCCGCCCTGCTACGGTACAATGTGCTCACCGGCGCAGATCCCTGTGGCGCTGTGCCCAGCTATGCGGCGGAACTTTATCGCCGGGAAACCGGCCTACAGGCCCCTTGGCCCCAGGTGCCGGAGGTTTACTGGCAGCAGGCCGCGCTGGCCTTTGGTGTGGAACTGTGGTAAGGCAAGGGCTGGGGGGAACGGGGGCGCAGGGCTGCCTTTTTAGCGGTAGAAATACGCCGGCTTCAGCCCAAAGGCGCTGTATTAGGAGAGGCTCACAGGAAAGCGGCGGGCTACCTTGCCCGCCGGGAAAGGGGATTTTATGGCGGAACGTATCAGGAATATGACACAAGGCAGCCCCATGAGGCTACTACTGACCTTTGCCCTGCCCCTGATGTTGGGCAATATGTTCCAGCAACTATATACGGTAGTGGATACCGCGGTAGTGGGGCAAGTAGTGGGGGTGCAGGCACTGGCGGCCATTGGCGCGGCAGACTGGCTCAACTGGCTGGTGCTCAGTGTGATGCAGGGCTTTGCCCAGGGGTTTTCCATCCTGATGGCCCAGTATTTTGGGGCGAAGGATTACCGGCGGCTGTCCCAGTCTGTGGGGGCGGCGGCAACCTTGTGCGCGGTGGCGGCTGTGGTTATGCTGACGGCCAGCCAGCTACTGACGGTCCCTGTGTTGCGCCTGCTCAATGCCCCTGACGGCATTATCGGGGACTCGGTGCTGTACCTGCGCATTATATTCGGCGGCATACCGGTGATAACGGCCTATAACCTGTTGGCGTCTATCCTGCGGGCGCTGGGAGATAGCAAAACCCCCCTGTATGCGGTGGTAGTGGCCACGGTGGTGAATATTGCCCTGGATTTGCTGTTTGTAATGGGGTTCCACTGGGGCATTGCGGGGGCGGCTGTGGCCACGCTGATCGCCCAGGGGATTTCTACGGTGTACTGTATGGGGAATATCAGGAAGATCACGGTGATCCAGCTACAGCCCGGAGATCTGCGGCCCTCCCGCGGGATGGCTGCCCATCTGCTGCGGCTGGGTTTCCCGGTGGCGCTGCAAAACGCCATTATCTCGGTAGGGGGCATGGTGGTGCAGGCCGTGGTGAACCGGTTCGGGATGCTGTTTATTGCCGGGTTCACCGCTACCAACAAGCTGTATGGGCTGCTGGAGATCGCAGCCACATCATATGGGTATGCTGTTACCTCCTTTGTGGGGCAGAACCTGGGAGGCGGGCTTATCAAGCGCATAAAGGCGGGTATGCGCTCTGCGGCGGTCATTGCCTTGCTGACGTCAGCGGTGATTGCGGCGGCTATGCTGGTGTTCGGCAGGGGGATTTTGGGGCTGTTTATCTCCGGCACACCGGAGGAGGTGGCGGCCTCTATGGACATTGCTTACCGCTACCTGGCAGTTATGAGCCTGTGCCTGCCGGTCCTGTATATGCTGCACATCTACCGCTCGGCGCTGATGGGGCTGGGGGATACGGTGGTGCCCATGGCCTCCGGGTTTATGGAGATGGTCATGCGCATTGGCATTGCCCTGCTGCTGCCCCTGGCCATTGGCCAGGACGGCATTTACTTTGCCGAGGTGGGCGCCTGGACCGGGGCGGCCGTGCTGCTGGTAGCGGCGTACTTTGTGCGTATGGGCCGGCTGGGCGGGCGGAAAGCCTAAGAACGATTGTGCAACTGACATCAAGCTTTTTATTAGGCCCCTTATGCTATCCTAATACCTGTCAGGGGGGATGGACTTGTACCATTGGAATGCATCTGTACAGCGGATGATCGACTGGGTAGAGGAGAACCTGCGGGAGGAGCCCCAACTGCTGGAAATGTCCCGGCAGATCGGGTATTCGCCTTGGTATTGCTCAACTTTATTCCACCGGGTATGCGGTTGCACAATGAAAAGCTACGCCGCCCGGCGGCGGTTGAGCCAGGCAGCGGTGGAAATGCGGGCCAGCCGCCGGCGCATCCTGGATATTGCCCTGGATTGGGGCTTTTCCAGCCAGGAGGCCTTTACCAGGGCCTTCCGGGAGGCCTACGGCTGTACCCCCGCCGCCTACCGCCGGAGCCCCCGGCCGATCCCGCTGTTTATGGGCAAGGACGTGTTCCACCCCTGGCAATATGCCGCGATGCGGAGCGGAGATCAAGAAGGAGGCAGTGCCATGAGCAGGGAACAACTGAGAGAGGCAAGGGTGCGGGTAGAGTACATCCCCGCGCACAAGTACATTGGCATTTGGGACAAGGAGGCCACCGGCTATGGGGACTACTGGGCGCACCATGACTGTGACCAGGTTTGCGGGATCATCGAGAGTATGCGGGATAAGAGCCACCCGGTGGTGACGGCCCATACCGCCGGCTGGCACTATGTGGACGGCCAGCGCCGGTACTTCTACGGCTTTGGGGTACCGGAGGGCTACGAAGGCCCGGTGCCGGAGGGCTTTGAGGTGAAAGCCTTCCCCGGAAGCTACTATCTTGTGTTTTACCACCCGCCTTTTGACTATATGGAGGATAACGGCGCGGTGATGGCCAGGGTGGAGGAGCTGGCCTGGCACTATGACCTGCGCAACGAACAGCCGGACCCCAGCGGTATTAGTACCGCCGCATATACGGCGGGCCGCTTTGAGTGGAACGAGGACCAGTGCCAGTGCTACCAGCGCCATTACCCGGAGGGCATTGGCTATGAGGTGCTGCGGCCGGTACGGCTGCGGGGCTGAGGCTGCCTGCCACGGCAGACAGATAGTAACGGGAACAGGGAAGGAAAACAGGACGGCAGTCCCCCAAAAAGATGGGGGACTGCCGTTTTTTGGCCGGTTATGGGCCGGGTATTGGGCAGGTATCAGCCGGGTATTGGGCAGATATGGGGCAGGTATGCGGGGGGTATTGAGCAGGTAGGGGGTAGATATTAATTGGACGGTTATTGGGATAATGGGGTGGGAGGGGCTGTGAGGGGTTGGGGATGGGATTTGGGGGGGAGGAGGTGATTGCCTGCATAGAGGTATGCCCCGAGGAATGGTCAAACAGGCTT
>CANOFK010000143.1 GCA_947565265.1 uncultured Clostridia bacterium
GGGTCCAGGGGCGGTCTTAGCCCCTGGCGGGGGGTGTGGGGGCGAGGAGCCCCCATGACCAACCCAACCGGCCCAACCCAACCAACCGGCCTAAGGCAAGCAAGCCACGGACTGGGCGAAGGCGGCGAAGGCGCCTTGGGGGAGGGCGGTGGTGTCCAGGGCGGCGGGGTTTTCCAGGCAGTCGGTGACCAGGTAGGCGGAGAGGCCGGCCCTGGTGGCGGCCTGGATGTCCTCGGCCACGTTGTTGCCCACCATCAGGCATTCGCCGGGCTGCCGGCCGGTATCCCGGAGCAGTTGGGTGAAGTAGGCGGGGTTGGGCTTGCAGAAGGAACTGTTCTCGTAGCTGGTGACGTGGAGGAAATCGCCGGGGGTTAGGCCCAGCCAGCTTAGGCGGGTGGCCACCCCGACCGCCGGGAACAGGGGATTGGTGGCCAGGATCACGGCATAGCCCCGGCCCCGGAGGGCCTGCACCACCTGCCGGGCCAGGGGGTTCGGCCGGGTGGCGGCTTTGGCGGCGTGGAACTCCTGGGCGTAGAATTGGTCGAACACCGGGCGCAGCGCCAGGACATCCTCCCCCAGCCGGCCGGCAAAGGTCTGCCAGAAACGCCGGTCGTTGGGGCAAGTACCGTCATTTTGCACCATGGCCTGGGTTCCTGCCCATACCGCGTCTACCAGGGCTTTGGCCTCGTAGCCATAGGGGGCGGCCTTTTCGGCCAGGAGCTTGAAGTAGGCTTTGGTGAATGTTTCCGTATGCATGGGCAGCAGGGTGCCGTCCAGATCAAACAGCACGGTGGTGATGTGGTTTCCGATCAGCGGCCCCATGGGGAATCACCCCCTTCCTCCATGCCCTTGGTGGCCACCAGCGCCACGCCGGTGCCCCCGGCGTCTTCCAGCAGCACATCGCCCAGAACCACCGGGGCTTTGACGGCGCAGCGGCGGGCCGCCTCCATGACGGCGAAGATTTTTTCTTTAGGCACCTGGCCCTGGGTGCGCACGGAGATGACCGGGCCCGTGCCTCCCAGGACCCGTACCGTGGTGGTGACGGTGCGCATAGGGGCGGTGGCCTCCCGGCGGGCGTAGGCGTCGCCCCGTGGACAGGTGTTGCCGGTGACGGCGGTTACCTCTCCCTGGCCGCCGGTTTCTACCCGCAACGGGCAACCCAGCGGGCAACTGATACAGATAAACTCCAAAGTGGGCATATTAGCCCTCCCCCTTTCCGGCGGCGGTTTCCTCCGCTGTAATGGTGACGGTTTCTTCTTCCCCGGTGAACCAGCTTTTCTTCAGGACAACCTGCTCCATCTCCCCGGGGGCCATGACCGGCCTTTGGCGGCGCAGGCAGGTGCGGCCGTCTACCCGCACCGTAACCTGCGCCCCCCGCAGGTTGCGGCCCACCCGGAACCGCACCAGCAGTTCCGGGGGCATGGCGGCGGGGCTGAGGGTGGCGGGGACGGTGTAGCGCACCGCGCCACCGGGGATGAGGGGGATCTCCCGGCCGGGGGCTGGGGTGCCGCCCAGCACATAGGCCGCCGCGCTGCGCCCGGCCTGGGCGGCTTCCTCGGACACGTAGTCCACCAGGTCATGGACGTGGAGGACGTTGCCACAGGCAAAGACCCCGGAGATGTTGGTTTCCAGCCGGCTGTTGACCGTTGGGCCGCCCGTAACCGGGGAGAGGGCCACCCCCAGCCCTTTGGACAGCTCGTTTTCCGGGAGCAGGCCCACGGACAGCAGGAGGGTGTCGCAGGCCAGGTCCTCCTCGGTGCCGGGGATGGGCTGGCGGTTGCCGTCTACTTGGGCGATGGTGACGCCCTCCAGCCGCTGGCGGCCCCGGATATCCACCACGGTATGGCTTAGCTTAAGGGGGATGCCGTAGTCTTGCAGGCACTGGACGATGTTGCGCTTGAGGCCGCCGGAGTAGGGCATCAGCTCGGCCACGCAGAGCACCTGGGCACCCTCCAGGGCCATACGCCGGGCCATGATGAGGCCGATATCCCCGCTGCCCAGAATGACCACCCGTTTGCCGGGGAGCCAGCCCTCCAGATTGACCAGGCGCTGGGCCGTGCCCGCGGAAAAAATGCCCGCGGGCCGGGTGCCGGGGATGTTCAGCGCGCCCCGTGGACGCTCCCGGCAGCCCATGGCCAGCACCAGGGCCTTTGCCCGGATGACGGACAGGCCCGCCTGCCGGCTGACGGCGGTGGCAACCAGCAGGCCGTCCTGCCGGGCCAGGCCCACCACGGTGGTACCCAGCCGGCAGGGCAGGCCCATCTGCCGGGCCCGGCTGATGTAGCGGGCGGCGTACTCGGGGCCGGTGAGCTCCTCTTGGAAGGTGTGCAGGCCGAAACCGTTGTGGATGCACTGGTTGAGGATGCCGCCCAACTCCCGCTCCCGCTCCAGAATGAGGACGTCTTTGGCGCCGGCCTCTTTGGCGGCAATGGCCGCGGCAAGGCCCGCGGGGCCGCCGCCGATGACCAGGATATCGTGGATGGCGGTGCTCATGCCTCTCCCTCCCCTCTGGTTTTTTCCCATACCACCTGGGAGCCCGGACCGCTTTTGCAGACGGCGCCCAGGCTTTGGCCCAACTCCCGTGCCAGGATCTCCATGACCCGTGGGGAGCAGAACCCGCTTTGGCAGCGGCCCATGCCCGCTCGGACGCGGCGCTTGACGCCGTCCAGGGTGGTGGCCCCCAGGGTGCTGTGGATGGCGTCCAAGATCTCGCCCTCGGAGATCTCCTCGCAGCGGCAGACAATGTGGCCGTACAGGGGGTTTTGGGCTATGCGGGCGGCCCGTTCGGCGGGGGGGAGGGCGGCGATGGCGGGCACCCCCCGGCGGCAGGGCCGGAAACCCGGATTGGGGGCAAGGGCCAGCCGGTCCGCCACCAAGCCGGCCAGATAGGCCCCGATGGCCGGGGCGCTGGACAGGCCGGGGGACTCGATACCCGCGGCATCGAAAAAGCCGGGGGCGCTTTCGCCCAAAATGAAGTCGTCGCCGTCCGCATGGGCGCGCAGGCCGGCGAAGGAGGTGATCACCTGGCCCATGGGCAGGCCCTTGACCCCCCAGGCGGCCCGCTCGGTCACCTGGGCCAGGCCCTGGGCCGTGGTGGCGGTGCAGGTGGGGTCGTCCACGTCTGTGGCGGTGGGGCCTACCAGCAGGTTGCCGTGCACCGTGGGGGTGACCAGCACCCCCTTGCCCATCACCCCGGGCAACTGGAAGATGGTGCGGCCCACATGGCCCCCGGCGGTGCGGTCCAGCAGGCAGTATTCCCCCTTGCGGGGGGTGATGTGGATTTTTTGGGGGCTGGCCTGGTTGTGGAACCGGTCCGCGTAGACCCCGGCGGCATTGACCACGGCTTTGGCCTGCACCGGCCCCCCGCTGGTTTGCAGGAGCCAGCCCGCCCCGGTGGGGGCGAGGCTTTCTACCGCCGTGCGGAACCGGAAGGTGACGCCGTTTTGGGCGGCGTTTTCCGCCAGGCCCAGCGTCATGGCAAAGGGGCAGACAATGCCGGAACTCTCTGCCAGCAGGGCGGCGCAGACGGTATCGGCCAGGTTGGGCTCCAGCGCTTTGGCCTGCCCGCCGGTAAGCAGGCGCAGGCCGGGGACGCCGTTCTGCAGGCCCCGGTCGTACAGGGCTTGCAGTTTGGGGAGGTCCTGGGGGTTTAGGCAGACCACCAACGCGCCGGTGCGGCGGAAGGGGATATCCAGCTCCTGGCTGAGCTTGTCCATCCCGGCATTGCCCAGCAGGTTCATTTTGGCTTTTTGCGAACCGGGCCCGGCGTCGAACCCGGCGTGGATGATGGCGGAGTTGGCCTTGCTGGTGCCCTCGCACACATCGGGGGCCTTTTCCAGCACCAGGAAACGGCCTTGGCGGCGGGAGAGCTCCCGCGCTATGGCGCAGCCGGTGACGCCGGCGCCGATAATGGCAACGTCGCAGCTTATCATGTGCATATTCTCCTTTCGCAAGAACGGTAAACCCTGAAAATCACAAAAGCACTTATAAAAACATAAAAAAGCAAAATCACAAAAACACAAAACCCACGAAAAACATTACGGTGGGCACGCATAGAGGTCTTGGAAGATTCTTAAGCTGCCGGAGGCAAAGTGAGCTACGAGCCCGGCCATTGCTGGCGGTTCTTTTATCCTTTAACTATACAACGAAAAAAGCAAAAAATCACAAAAAACGCACGAAAAACATCACGGCGGGCACGCATAGAAGTCTTTGAAGATTCTTAAGAAACTTTCTTCAGAAATGTT
>CANOFK010000144.1 GCA_947565265.1 uncultured Clostridia bacterium
AACCGCAAGAAAGGCTTGCCGCCTTTCGAGGATTTTTGACGCAGAAAGCACCGTTGTGTGGCAAAATAGGCGGCGTTTCGGAGTTATAAAACAGGCTCTAGGCCCCTATAACTTTATTCCATACCTTGCCCTGCTCTGGGCGTGAAAAGGAGAACCCTTATGCTGCTGCGTCTTTCCGGGCACAGCTTTCGCTACGAGTGCGAAAACCTGTGCCGCCTGTTCTTCCCCTACAGCCCTGTCCGGCTACCGGAAACCCCGGAGGCACCTGCGGAAGGTGAACCCTGGGCCGAGGTTCTTGTGCACCCCGAAGGCGGGGGCTGGCTGTGCACCGTGCGGGTCAGCAACGGCGGCCCGGCCTTGGAGCGGCAAAGCCCTATGCCCCAACTGCTGGAGTACCCGGTGACAGACCTGCTGTATCAGGTTTTGGCGGAGGTATCCGGGTTGCGGCCTGCCTGGGGGATGTTGACCGGGGTACACCCGGTAAAGCTTTTGCGCCAACATATGGCCCAGCAAGGTCCGGAGGAGGGGTTTCGGTCGTTCCGGGAGAAGTGGCACGTAAGCCCTGCCCGGGCAGAACTGGCCGGGCGTGTACTGGCCGCCCAGGGGGAATCCGTAGAAATGTTGGGCCCCAGGGACTTCAGCCTGTACGTAGGCATTCCTTTCTGCCCCACCCGCTGCGCCTACTGCTCCTTTATCTCCCAGGATATGGCCAACGCCGCCAAGCTGGTAGAGCCCTATCTGGAACACCTGCACCTGGAACTGGAGCGGGTGGCCGGCATTACCGCCGGGCTGGGGATGCGGCCGGTTTCGGTCTATATCGGCGGGGGGACACCCACCACCCTGGACGCCGGGCAGCTAAGCGCCCTGTGCGGGAAGATCACCGGGCTGTTCGACCTCTCCCGCTGTACGGAATTTACGGTAGAGGCAGGCAGGCCCGATACCATCACCGCCGAAAAGTTGGCCGCACTGAAACAGCACGGCGTCAGCCGGGTCAGTGTGAACCCCCAGGCCATGTCCGATCAGGTACTGGAAAACATCGGCCGCAGGCATACGGTGGCGGAAACAGAACGGGCCTTTTCTCTGGCCCGCGCCGCCGGGTTCCGGGACATTAACGCCGACCTGATCGTGGGCCTGCCCGGTGATGGCCTGGCAGGGTTTACCTACAGCCTGGAACGGGTGCTGGCACTGGGCGCCACCAATGTTACGGTGCACAGCCTGGCCCTGAAACGCAGTTCCTCCCTGGTAACGGAGGACGGGGATCTCAGCTCCCACAAACAGGCCGGGGAGGCCGCCGCTATGGTGGACCACTCCATTGCCCGGCTGACCCAGGCAGGCTTTGTGCCCTATTACCTGTACCGCCAAACCCGCATGGCCGGCAACCTGGAGAATACCGGCTGGGCCTTGCCCCATAGTGTTTGCCGGTACAATGTATATACAATGGATGAAAGCGGCACGGTGATCGCCTGCGGGGCCGGGGGCGTCACCAAGCTGAAAAGCCCCTGGTCGGAGGACCTGACCCGGGTGTTCAACTTCAAGTACCCCTTTGAGTATATCTCCCGCCACAGAGAAATTTTAGAGAGAAAGGACGGTATGGGAGCCGCGCTTACCGCGCTCCTAAACGATCATGAGTAATTTTGCCAGCGGCTATATCAAGTACATCAACCATCTGGAGCAGATCAACGACGCGGCCATTGCCAACCCCGCCCGGATGATCGGCGAGGTGGAGGGCTCTTACCGGGAACACCTGCGGAATATCGCCCGCAATATTACCGAGCGCCGGGTGCCGGTGCGCATTGTGATGCTTTCGGGTCCCAGCAGCAGCGGCAAGACCACCACGGCCCACCTGCTGCGGGACTATCTGGGGGACTTCGGCGTGCGGGCTGTCATTATCTCCCTGGATGACTTCTACCTGGGCCGGGACCTGGCTCCCCGCCTGCCCGACGGCTCGCCGGACTACGAAACCGTTTCTGCGCTGGACGTGGCCCGCATTCAGGAAACCCTAAAACTGGTGGCCAGCACCGGGCAGTTCTCGGTGCCCCGGTACAGCTTTGCCCTGGGCCGGACAGACGGCCCGGACCAAACCTACGCCCTGGCCCCCGGCGATGTGGCCATTGTAGAGGGTATCCACGGGCTGAACCCGGTGTTTACCAAAGATTTGCCGGAGGAAGTCTGCGTCAAGCTGTACGTCAGCGTCAAGCAGCAGATCAAGGACGTCAACGGCGAGGTCATCTCCCCCTGGGACCTGCGGCTGGTGCGGCGCATTGTGCGGGATATCCAGTTCCGGGACTCTACCGCAGAGAACACCCTGGCCATGTGGCCCCAGGTGGTGGCCGGGGAAAACCGCTATATCCGCCCCTACCGCATGAATGCCGACTATACGGTAAACTCCATCCACATCTATGAGCCCTGCGTACTGCGCACCGTGGCCATCCCTCTGCTGCGGGCCATTGCCATGGACAGCCTGCACTACAGCAAGGCCAGGGACCTGGAATCCCGCCTGATGCGCTTTGAGCCCGTGGACAAAGGCCTGGTGCCCGGCAATTCCATGCTGCGTGAGTTCTTGGGCTAAGCGCCGGCAAACCCATGGGGGCACCCCTCTATTCCCTCTCCTCCGTAATAAACTTTTAATTTTTTCGAAAGGGAAATGCGCTTTACTTTCCCGGCCAGGCTTGGTATAATAAGAGCATCCGGAGGGGCAGCGCTCCCCCCATACCACACTAAAGGAGGACAATATCATGGGCATTTTTGATGACGTGGTCATAAACGCTAAATCCGCAGCAGAGGCTGTAGGCCGCAAAGCCGGCCAACTGGTGGATGTTTCCAAGCTGCGCATTGGCGCGGCGGAGGTGAACGCTGAGATCACCAAGCGCTACGAAATACTGGGCCAGTATGTTTACGACAACTGCCGCCAGGCCCTGGCCATTGACCCGGAGGCCGTGGGCAAGATGACTGAGATCGACGAGTTGAAGGCCCAGGCTACAGCGATTGCCAAAGAGCTGAATGACAAGACCAACAAGCTGGCCTGCCCCGTATGCGGCAAGCTCTGCAACAATGTGGACGCTTTCTGTAGCGGCTGCGGCGCCAAACTGGTGGTAGAGCCCCAGCCGGAGGAGCAGCCCGCCCAGGAGGCCCCCTCTCAGGAGGCCCCCCAGGACGAGGACCCCGATGATGCGCCGTTCTAAGGCAGCACACAGCAGGGCCGGAAGAGGGAATCTCTTCCGGCCCTGCTTTTTTACAACTTAAATGTACCGGCTGCCAGGCCCCGCTATGCTCCGGCCCCGGCCAGGGCGCGGCTTACGTCCTCCAAAATATCCTCCACATTTTCCAGGCCGACCGAGAACCGGATCATGCCGCCGTCAATGCCCGCGGCGGCCAACTGCTGGTCTGTAAGCTGCCGGTGGGTTTCGCTGGCCGGGTGCAGCACGCAGGTGCGGATATCCGCCACGTGCACCTCATTGCTGGCCAGGGTAAGCCCGTCCATAAACTTTGCGGCAGCAGGCCTGCCCCCTTTGATGATGAAGGAGATCACCCCGCTACACCCTTGCAGGTACTTTTGGGCCAGCGCATAGTCCGGGCTGGATTCTAAACCGGGGTAGATGACGCTCTCTACAGCGGGATGGCCCTCCAGGAACTTCGCCACCGTAAGGGCGTTCTCGCAGTACTGTTTCATGCGCACGGGCAGGGTTTCCAGGCCCAGGTTCAGCAAAAAGGCCGAGTGGGCCGCCGGGTACACGCCAAAATCCCGCATAAGCTGCATACGGGCCTTGATGATATAGGCCAGGTTCCCATACTGTTTGGTATAGGAGATGCCGTGGTAGGACTCATCCGGCTCCGTCAACTCCGGGAACTTGCCGTTCGACCAGTCAAACTTGCCGCTGTCCACAATCACCCCGCCCACCTGCACGGCGTGGCCGTCCATGTACTTGGTGGTGGAGTGTATGACAATATCCGCGCCGAATTGGAAGGGCTTGCAAAGCACCGGGGTGGCAAAGGTGTTGTCCACAATCAGGGGGACGCCCATCTCGTGGGCAATATTGGCAAAGCGCTCAATATCCAGCACCTTCAGGGCCGGGTTGGCAATGGTTTCCCCAAAGACCAGCTTGGTGTTCGGCTTAAACGCCGCCTTGATCTCCTCGTCGCTGCTGTTGCTGTCTACATAAATGCACTCGATACCCAGCTTTTTCAGGGTAAAGCTAAAC
>CANOFK010000145.1 GCA_947565265.1 uncultured Clostridia bacterium
CAGCGCGGCGGGGCTGGTACTTTCCAGCCAGTATTTCGGGGCCAAAGACCTAAAAACCGTCCGCCGGGTATTTGACCTGGTTTTGCAAATCGTTATCATCGGCGGCGCAGCCTTCGCGCTGGTAACGTTCCTGCTGCCCACCCAGATCATGGGCATCTTTACCACCGAAGAGGACGTCATCGAACTGGGTGCCCAGTACCTGCGGGTCACGGCGCTGATCTACCTGCCCCACGGCGTCAGCCTGGTGCTCAGCAATGTGCTACGCTCCATAGGCAACGCCAAGCTGGGGCTGTATGTATCCATCGCGTCCTTTGTGGTCAATATTGGCGCCAACTACATATTCATCTTCGGCAAGCTGGGCGCGCCCGCCTTAGGGGTCATGGGCGCGGCTGTGGGCACGCTGATCGCCCGGGCGGTAGAGTTCCTCTTCTGCGCCATCTACCTGCTGAAATACGAAAAGGTGCTCCAATACCAGGTGCGGGGCCTGTTGCGCCTGCCCGGCAAAGCCCTGCTGGGCGAGTTCCGGCGGCTGGGTATGCCCGCCATTATCTCCGACTCCCTCCTGGCCCTGGCCGCCAGCATGATCTCCATCATCCTGGGCCACATGGGCAAAGAGATCGTTTCCGCCTACGCCATTGTCACGGTCATGGACCGGATGGCCACCGTAGCCATCCAGGGGGCCACCAGTGCCGCCGGGGTCATTATCGGCCAAACCGTAGGCGAGGGTGAATTTGAGCGGGCCCAGAAAGAGGGTTGGACTTTCCTGATCCTCTCGGTATTCATCGGCATATTCGGCGGCATTTTGGTGCTGGTCCTGGGCGAATGGTCCATCGGCCTCTATGAGATCGCCCCCTCCACGGTGGATATCACCATCCGCATGATGGGGGCCAGCGCTGTCATCGTATTCTTCCAGGCCGTACAAAGCGCCCTGTCCAAGGGCATTCTCCGGGGCGGCGGCGACACCAAGTTCCTTATGGTGGCGGACATTATCTTCCAGTGGGTGGCCTCGGTGCCGCTGGGGGCGCTGGCCGGGCTGGTGCTGCACCTGCCCGCGGCCTGGGTGCTCATCGCCCTGCGCATCGACTTTATCATCAAATCCGTATGGCTGGTATTCCGGCTGAAAAGCGGCAAATGGATCCACAAAGCCAAAAAGATGGACCCCGCCGCTTGACCGCCATATAACAAACAGGCGCAGGGCCAAAAGGCCCCGCGCCTGTTTTGGCAAGGGGCCATCCACAGCCCCTGCCGCAACTTTACATAGATTTTACATGATTTTGATAGCAGATTTGAACTGCCGTTGTTATCCTTTCATTATGCGGGCACCATAGCAATGGAAAGGAGCAAGATCATGGACATATTTAACGGTTTGGAAATGCTGGGCGGGCTGTCCCTGTTCCTGTTCGGCATGAGCGTAATGGGACAGGCGCTGGAACGCCGGGCCGGCAACCGGCTCCGGGATATCCTGGGCAAACTTACCACAGGCAAGGCCGCCGGGCTGCTTACAGGGCTGGGGGTTACGGCGGTCATACAAAGTTCCTCGGCCACCACCGTCATGGTGGTAGGCTTTGTCAACTCCGGGCTGATGGCCCTGCGGCAGGCCATCCACGTAATCATGGGGGCTAACATTGGCACCACCGTAACCGCCTGGGTCTTAAGCCTCGCCGGTATCGAAAGCGACGCCTTCTGGGTGCGGCTGCTAAAGCCCTCCTCCTTCACCCCCATCCTGGCCCTCATTGGCGTTGTATGTTATATGTTCTGCAAAAGCCCCCGCAAAAAGGACACCGGTGCCATCCTGCTGGGCTTTGCCACGCTGATGTTCGGCATGGAAACCATGTCCGGCGCAGTTTCCGGGCTCAGCCGCTCGCCCGGTTTCCAGTCCCTGTTCCTCCTGTTCGAAAACCCGGTCTTAGGGGTGCTGGCCGGCGCGGTTCTCACGGCCATCATCCAGTCCAGTTCCGCTTCCGTGGGTATCTTACAGGCGCTGGCCGCCACCGGCCAGGTCACATACGGGGCGGCTGTCCCCATCATCATGGGGCAGAACATCGGCACCTGCGTCACAGCCATCCTCTCCTCCGTCGGGGCCAATAAAAACGCCAAGCGGGCGGCCCTGGTACACCTGGCCTTCAATGTCATCGGCACGGCCGTATGGCTGGCTGTGTTCTCCCTGGCCAGGGCCCTTCTGGCCCCCGCGTTCCTGGAGGCCCCTGCCTCCCTGTTTGGCATCGCCGTGGCCCACTCCATCTTCAACCTGCTGTGCACCCTGCTGATGCTCCCCCTGTCCGGCCTGCTGGAGCGGCTGGTCATCCGCCTGATCCCCGACGGCAAGGATGCCGGGGCCAAAGCAGAGTTGGACGAGCGCCTTTTCGCCACCCCCTCCATCGCGCTGGAGCAGGGCCGTGAGGTGGCCGCCGCGCTGGCCGGCGCCGCCGTTTCCGCCCTCAAAGAGGGCCTGTCCGCCTTTGCTGCCTACTCCCCCGCCCTAGCAGATTCCGTCCGGGAAAAGGAGGCCCTTACCGACCACTATGAAGATATCCTCGGCACCTATCTGGTGCACCTGAGTGCCCAGCGTATCAGCGCGGCCGACAGCATGGAGGCCACCAGGCTTTTGAAGATCATCGGCGACTTCGAGCGCATCGCCGACCACAGCGTTGGCCTGCTGCTCTCCGCCGAAGAGCTCCGGGGCAAGGGCATCTCCTTCACGCCGGAGGCCCAGGCCCAGTTCGAAGTCATCGCCGCCGCCACTGGCGAAATCCTGGACCACACCCTGTCCGCCTTCCTTTCCAACGACCAAAACGCCGCCGTATGCGTAGAGCCCCTGGAGCAGGTTATTGATATCCTGCAAGAAGAACTGCGCACCAGCCATATCCTGCGTATGCAGGAGGGCGCCTGTTCCATCGGCGCGGGCTTTGTGTGGTCCGATATCCTAACCGACCTGGGCCGCACCGCCGGCCACTGCTCCAACATTGCCGGCTGCGTCATGGATATGTCCGCCCAAACCATGAACCTCCACGCTTCCCTGCGGGAGTTCCGGGACAGCAGCCCGGCCTTTGGCGAAAAATATGCCGCCTACCTGAAAAAATATGCCGTACCGGTATAGCGCAGGCCCGCCCCTTCGTGTATAATGGTTCCCAGCCACCCTACGGGCCAACCGCCCGCCAAAATCAGGAGGATACAGGCAAATGATCTATTGTGTAGAAGATGACGGCAGCATCCGCGACCTGATGCTCTATACCCTGCAAGCGGCAGGTTTCCAGGCCGTTGGTTTCCCGGATGCCCCGGCCTTTTGGGCCGCGCTCCGGCTACAGTCGCCGGAACTGGTCCTTTTGGACATTATGCTCCCCGGTGAAGACGGCGTTTCCATCTTAAAGCGGCTGCGGGCCGGCGCGGCCACCCAGTCCCTGCCGGTCATTATGACCACCGCCAAGGGCACGGAATACGACAAGGTGATCGGCCTGGATCTGGGCGCGGACGATTACCTGGCCAAGCCCTTTGGTATGATGGAGATGGTTTCCCGGGTCCGGGCCGTGCTGCGCCGGGCAGCCCCGCGGGAGGCCGCCCCCCTGTGTGTCGGCAGCATTGAGCTCAACCCCCGTACCCACACGGTCCTGGCCGAGGGCCTGCCGGTACAGCTCACCCTGAAAGAATACCAGTTGCTTTACACCTTTTTGGCCAGCCCCGGCCAGGTTTTCACCCGCGGCCAGCTACTTACCCAAATATGGGGCGCCGGTTACGTGGGCGAAACCCGCACGGTCGACGTCCACATCGGCACCCTGCGGGCCAAGCTGGGCCCCTGTGGCGACCTGATCGAAACCGTACGGGGCGTGGGCTACCGGATAGGAGGCCGCTTATGACAAAACGCATCTTCCGCACCATCCTTTTGGTGGCTTTGGGCGTGTTTACGGCCAGCGCACTGCTCTTCCTCTCTGTGCTGTACGATTACTTTTCCGCCCTGCAACAGAACCAACTGAAAATCCAAACCGAGTTGGCCGCCCGTGGCGTAGAGGCCGGAGGCCGCCAGTACCTGGAAAGCCTCACCGCCGGCCAATACCGCATCACCTGGATCGCCGCGGACGGCAGCGTGCTGTACGACAGCGTCACCAGCCCCGGGGAGATGGAAAACCATCTGGCCCGGCAAGAGGTCATGGACGCTCTCTCCGGTGGCTACGGTGCCAGCACCCGCACCTCCGCCACC
>CANOFK010000146.1 GCA_947565265.1 uncultured Clostridia bacterium
TCTTGGCGTTCTGATTCCTGCCCGGTACCTGAACACCGCCTCCCACCAGGAACTGGCCAGCCACTGCATGGAGGATATTGACAAGGACTATGTGAAAAACGTAAAGCCCGGCGACGTGGTGGTGGCCGGCAAAAACTTTGGCTGCGGCTCCTCCCGTGAGCACGCCCCCATCGCCCTCAAGGCCAGCGGGGCCTCCTGCGTCATCGCCAAAACCTTTGCCCGCATCTTCTACCGCAATTCCATCAACATCGGGTTCCCCATCCTGGAGTGCCCGGAGGCCGCCCAGGAGATCGCCCCCGGGGACGTGGTGGCCGTAGACTTTGACAGCGGCCTGATCACCGACGAAACCACCGGCAAAACCTACCAGGCCCAGCCCTACCCGGCGTTTTTGCAGAACATCATCAAAAGCGGCGGGCTGATGGAGTCCATTAAGGGCTGAGGTGCGGGCGACATGGAGAATTTGGGCAATATCTATTTCCCTAGCTGCAATTTTACCAAGGCCAGCCCCCAGGCGGCCAAAAAGCTGCGGGATTGGCTCAAGGCGTCCATGCCCGTGGCGGGCTGCTGCCGGACGGATGCCAGGGAGTATCCGGCGGGGGGCCGGGCCCTGTACCTCTGCCAAGCCTGCCGGGAAACAATCGAGGAGCGTTTCCCTAAGCTGGAGCCGGAAAACCTCTTCGTCTGGCTGGACCGGGAGGGCGGCCTTGCCCTGCCCGATTACAGCGGCCTTACGGTGAGTATACAGGACTGCTGGCGGGACCGGGCCCACCCGGAGATCCACCGGGCGGTGCGCAGCCTGCTGGAAAAGATGGGGGTGGCTGTCCGGGAGATCGGCGAAAACCGGGAGCGGGCGGACTACTGCGGCAACCTGCATTTTACGCCCCGGCGCCCGGCGGCCCTGGCCCTGGTAAGCGCCCGGCCGGATACGCCCCTGTGGCAGTTCCCGGAAGAGGAGCAGCGGGCGGTTTTTGCCGAACAACTGGAAAAGCACGGCGGCCTGCCGGTGCTCTGCTACTGCAACCGCTGCCAATTGGGCATCAAAACAGCCGGCGGCAGGGCGGTGCACCTGATGGAACTGGTGATGGGTACTTATCAGTAAAAGAAAAGCCCCTGGCAAAAGCCGGGGGCCAATGTGTACCAAAGGGAGGAGGTTTTCTATATCCTCAGCGGCAGGGGTACACTGCGCACGCCAGAGGGGACGCGGTAGATTACTACGAGGGCGAGTGAGGCCCTGGCCTGCGGGCCATGCGGAACAGCAGGCAGGCCACCATCACCGCCGGGAACACCGCCGCGCTGAGCATCCCGGCCCGCAGCCCGGCAAACTCGCTGACCATGCCCGCCAGGGCCGGCCCGGCCGAGCAGCCCATGTCGCCGCACACCGCCAGCAGCCCGAACATGGCGGCGCCCCCCTTGGGGTATACCGCCGCGGTAGAGCTGAGCACCCCCGGCCACATCAGGCTGATGGAGAACCCGCACAGGGCGCAGCACAGCAGGGACAGCATGGGGACAGCCAGCAGGGCCGCGCCCGTGTAGCACAGCACACACAGCAGGGCCGTGCCCAAAAGCCAGCGGTACAGGTCCATCTTTGCGCCGAACACCCCGTAAATGATGCGGCCAATGCCCATAAATACCGCGAACAGGCAGGGGCCCAGCAGGTCGCCCCAAAGCTTTTCTACCCCCAGGGCCTGCTCGGCAAACAGGGAGCTCCACTGGCTCATGGCCAACTCCGCGGCCCCGGCACAAAGCATCAGCACCATAGACAGCACAAACAGCTTAGAGCGGCAAAGCTGCCCCAAAGGCACCTTTTCCTCCGGGGGTACCGTAGGGCGCAGGGGCACCCTGGCAAAGGCAAACAGGTTGTAAAAGGGCAGCACTGCCCAAACCAACGGCAGCACCCACCACAGCGCCTGCCCCATCAGCCGCACGGCTACCGTGGTCAGCAGCACCACCGCCACCTGCCCCCAGCAGTAAAAAGAGTGCAAAAGGCTCATCTTCGCGTCCTTGGCCTCGCTGGGCAGGGAGTCGATAATGGGGCTGACCGCCACCTCGATGATCCCCCCGCCAACAGCCGTCACCATGGTGGCCAGGGCCAGCCCGCCAAAGGCAAAGCCGGCGGGCAGTATCCGGGGCAGTACGCCCAGCATCACCAGCCCCGCCGTGCAGCAGATATGGGCCGCCACCGTGGCCGCCCGGTAGCCTATGCGGTCTACAAAGCGCACGCAAAGCACGTCAACGCAGATCTGCGTCACAAAGTTGAAGAGGATCAGGGAGGAGATCATGGCGTACGATATGCCGAATTCCCGTTGGAAGATCACAAAAAACAGCGGGCTCAGGTTATTGACCACACCCTGCACTATGTACCCCCGGTAGCAGGCCATGCGGGTAGGGCGGTAAGAAACGGTTTCAGGCATAAGGCGGTCCCTCCTAAAGGCGAAATTGGCAGTATTATAGCAAAGAAAAAGAAGAAAGTCAACAGCCAAGGGCTTTCCGGGTGTGTCCAAAGCGAAGAGTTTAAAAACGAGGCTCCAGCAGACAAATGGTAAAAGTTTCGTCGTCTCACCTGCCGGTTCGGTCGGCTCGTGACGGCCACCCCCGGTGGCCCTCGCCCTTTTCAAAGGTGGTGGGGTTCTTAGGGGGCGACAATCGCCGGTGGCGATTTCCCGTCGCCGACCGAGGCGGCAGCCGAGACCCAGAGCCCAAGAGTTGGCGTGGCCAACTCTGCGCTGCCGGAGGCCAACATTTCGTCATAAACTCTTCTTTCTGGACAGGTCCGGGCTTTCCGCCGGTGTGGCCGCAGGCGTGCCCTACGGGTATACTATGCCCTTGCCACAAAACTGGGTACAAAAATTTTTTGAGAGCCCATTGCTTTTTCAAAAAAGATTCTGTATAATATTACCAGAACCATCTAGGGCGGCAAACCGCCCAAATAACCATATAAGGAGTGCATACCAATGAAATTAGGCATTCTGTCCAATGTTATCGGCGAAACCCCCCTCCAGGAGGCCCTGGCCTATTTTAAGTCCCTGGGCGCCCAGATGGTGGAGATCGGCTGCGGCGGCTATCCGGGCAAAGACCATTGCGACCCCGGCGTATTGCTCCATGATGAGGAGAAATTCAATGCGTTCGTCACCACGGTAAAGGAGTCCGGCCTGGAGATCAGCGCCCTTTCCTGCCACGCCAACCCCATTCACCCAAATAAGGAGATCGCCAAATCCTTTGACGACGACCTGCACAATGCCGTGCTGATGGCCGAAAAGCTGGGCATCCACCAGATCAACACCTTCTCCGGCTGCCCTGGCGACTGCCCGGAGAGCAAGAACCCCAACTGGATCGTCTGCGCCTGGCCCAACGAGTTCCCTGAGGTGCTGGAGTGGCAGTGGAACGAGGTGCTCATCCCCTACTGGAAGAACTTCGTGGCCTTTGCCAAAGAGCATGGGGTGAACAAAATCGCCTTTGAGATGCACCAGGGTTTCTGCGTGCACAATACCCGCACCCTGCTGCGCCTGCGGGAGGCCGTAGGCCCGGAAATCGGTGCCAACCTGGACCCCAGCCACCTGTTCTGGCAGGGGATGGACCCCCTGGCTGTTGTCCGCGAACTGGGCGGCGAGGCCATCTTCCACGTCCATGCCAAAGATGCCAAGATCGACCCCTGGAACACCGCCGTCAACGGCACCCTGGACACCATCAGCTATGCGGACGAGCTGCACCGTAGCTGGATCTTCCGCAGCATCGGCTACGGCCACGACGAGTTGTTCTGGAAAGACTTTGTCAGCCAGTTGCGCCTGGTGGGCTACGACTACGTGCTCTCCATTGAGCATGAGGACAGTCTGATGAGCAAGAACGAGGGCCTGGTCAAGGCCTGCGACGTGCTCAACCGTTCTATTACCTTTGAGGACAAGATGACCGAGGCCCGGTGGATCTAAACGCCTGGCGCGGCACTTTGCAACCTTGCCAAAAAAAGGCACAGGCCACCAGCCTGTGCCTTTTTTGCCTAAAAAACACGGCAGCCCCCTCTTGCAGCCCGCCCACCCGTACCCCCATTTCTCCCAAGCCCCCCTCAGAAAGAACCAAAAAAGGAAATAAGAAGAAAACAAGTAAAGTAAGAAAAGAAGAAAAAGAAGAAGAAAAAAAGAAAAAGAAGTTTTGAATGATTTGGATGGCAGAGCCGCCGTGAAGAGTCTGAACGA
>CANOFK010000147.1 GCA_947565265.1 uncultured Clostridia bacterium
AACACCTTGACATCGGCCCGCCCATCAAGTACAATAACAATGTATGTGTGCCGTTTTGGCGCGCATCGAGAGATTGCGTGCCGAATGGTGCGGTTTATTTTGACCTTTTGTATTTTTGTATCCCTGGAAGGAGCGACCCGTCAATGAGCAACCGGAATGTGTATGAATCCCCACTGTCCGCCCGCTATGCCGGCCGGGAGATGAAGTACCTTTTCTCCCCGGACATGAAGTTCCGCACCTGGCGGCGGCTGTGGATCGCCCTGGCCGAAACAGAGCACGAACTGGGCCTGCCCGTAACCCAGGCGCAGGTGGACGAGCTGAAAGCCCACGCGGACGACATCAACTACCAGGTGGCCGAGGCCCGCGAAAAAGAGGTCCGCCACGATGTGATGAGCCATGTGTACGCCTACGGCCAGCAGTGCCCCCAGGCGGCGGGCATCATCCACCTGGGCGCTACCTCTTGCTATGTGGGCGACAATACCGACATCATCATCATGACCGACGCCCTTAAGCTGATCCGGGACAAGCTGGTGAACGTGCTGCGGGTGCTGGCAAAATTCGCCGGGGACTACGCCGGCCTGCCCACCCTGGCCTTTACCCACTTCCAGCCGGCCCAGCCCACCACCGTGGGCAAACGCGCCGCTTTGTGGATGCAGGACCTGCTGCTGGACCTGGAGGACGTGGAGTACCAGTTGGGCAAGGCCAGGCTGCTGGGCTGCAAGGGCACCACCGGCACCCAGGCCAGTTTTCTGGAGCTGTTCGAGGGCGACCACGAAAAGGTGAAGGAACTGGACCGCCGCATCGCCCAAAAGCTGGGCTACACAGATAGTTTCCCCGTGTCCGGGCAAACCTATTCCCGCAAGCTGGACAGCCAGATGTTAAACCTCCTTTCCGGTATTGCCCAAAGCGCCGCTAAGTTCTCCAACGATATACGCCTGCTGCAACACCTGAAAGAGGTGGAGGAGCCCTTTGAGAAGGGCCAGATCGGCTCCAGCGCCATGGCCTATAAGCGCAACCCCATGCGCACCGAGCGCATCGCCTCCCTGGCCCGCTACGTGATGAGCGACGCCCTGAACCCCGCCCTCACCGCCGCTACCCAGTGGTTCGAGCGGACGCTGGACGACTCCGCCAACAAGCGCATCAGCGTGGCCGAAGCCTTCCTGGCCACCGACGGCATCCTCAACCTGTACGCCAATGTGGCGGACGGCCTGGTGGTCTACCCCAAGGTCATCCACCAACGGTTGATGAAAGAGCTGCCCTTTATGGCCACCGAGAACATCATGATGGACGCGGTCAAGCGGGGCGGCGACCGCCAGCAACTGCACGAGGCCATCCGGGTACACTCCATGGCCGCGGCCCGGGTGGTAAAGGAGCAGGGCGGCGAAAACGACCTGCTGGAACGCATCGCCGGCGACCCCCTCTTCGGGGTGGGCATGGAGGCGTTGCAAAACATCCTCCAGCCGGAGAAGTATGTGGGCCGTGCCCCCGAACAGACACGGGAGTTTTTGGCTGACGTGATCGGCCCTGTGCTGGACAGATATAAAGATATGGAAACCGAGAAACCGGAGGTAACTGTTTGAGCCAAATCGAACTGTATGTGCCCCGCCTGGAGGACCTCTGGTTCCGCCGGCAAATGCTGGCTGACCCGGCCACCATGGGGTATAACAAAGGTTATGCACTTGGTTTCCCGGCGTATCATAACGATACGGGCTGCATAGACTTTCCAGAGAGCGACTGGCCCGGCTGGTATGCCCGCTGGGTCAACGCCCAGCCGGAGCGGTTCTACGCCTACCTGCGGCAGCAGGAGGCTGGAGCGGCCGGGGCATTTTTGGGCGAGGTAAGCCTGTACCAGACCACCGGTCCGGGGGTCTATGAGATGGGCATCGTGCTGCACAGCGCCCAGCGGGGCAAGGGCTATTCCGCTGGGGGCCTCCGCCTGCTGCTGGCGTATGCCTTCGGGGAACTGGCTGCCGGCAAGGTCACCAACTCCTTTGAGCCCGCCCGCGCCGCTGCCCTAAAGCTCCACCGTTCCGTGGGCTTTCAGGTGGAAAAGGAGGAAGCCGGGCTGCTGTACCTTTCCCTTACGGCAGAGGGCTACCGAAAAGCAACCAAGTAAGAGCCAGGTAAGGCCCGGCGCGGCACAGAAACCCAGCCCCCAATCCCGGCAATTAAACCGGCAAGCGCAGGCCAAAAAGCAAAATAAAACCAAGAAGAATAACTAAAGATAAAGAAAATTAAATAGATAAAAAGAAAAATAAATAGATAATAAAATGGATAAAGAAAAAATAGATAAAGAAAAAGAAAAAACATAAAATAAATAGATACGAAACAGATAGAAAAATAAAGTAAAGAAAAATAAAATTAAGAAGAAAATAAATAAGAAAAAGAAAGAAGAAAATAAAAAATAAGTAAAGAGAAAAAGAAAAACGCCGGACACGCAGCGGCCGAAGGGTCGAGCGGCAAGCAAAAAGGTCAGAGAAAAGGCAGCTAACGGCACAAAAGTTTTTGAAGGGTGCAGGGAAACTTTTTTCAAAAAGTTTCCCTGCCCGCCGGAGGCACGGAGGCCGCCTTTAACAAAAATACACAAGCAAGCAACACAAGCAAAAGAAAGGCTAGGAGAAATATGGTAAAAGCAATCGTGGGCGCCTGCTGGGGCGACGAGGGTAAGGGCAAGATCACAGACACCATGGCCGAGAACTCGGACATAGTGGTGCGGTTCCAGGGGGGCTGCAACGCCGGCCACACCATCATCAACGCGTACGGCCGTTTCGTGCTGCACCAGTTGCCGGCGGGGGTATTCCGGCAAAACATCACCAACATCATTGGCAACGGGGTGGCCCTGTCGCCGGAAAACTTCCTCAGCGAGCTGGAATACATCCAAAAGGGCGGCGTGCCCAAGCCGAAGATGCTGATCTCCGACCGCTGCCAGGTGCTGATGCCCTACCACAAGGAGTTGGACGGCCTGGAAGAGGCCCGTCTGGCCGATAAGGCTTTCGGCTCCACCAAATCGGGCATTGCCCCCTTCTATTCCGACAAATTCGCCAAAATCGGTTTCCAGCTCAGCGACCTGTTCGACGGCAAAGACGCCCTCATGGAGCGCATCGACCATGTGCTGGGCCTGAAAAACGTGCTGTATACCCAGCTTTACCACCAGCAGCCCCTGGACCGGGAGGAGATCTACCAGCAGTTGATGACCTACAAGGAGATGCTGGCCCCCTATATCGCCGACACCACCACCCTGCTGTACAACGCCGTGCGGGAGGGCAAGACCATCCTGCTGGAGGGCCAGTTGGGCTCCCTGCGGGACCCGGACATGGGCATTTACCCCATGACCACCTCCTCTTCGCCCCTGGCCGGTTACGGCGCGGTGGGGGCGGGGGGCATCCCGCCCTATGCCATCGGCAAAATCGTGTCCGTGGTCAAGGCCTATTCCAGCGCGGTAGGCGCCGGGGAGTTTGTGTCCGAGATCTTTGGCCAGGAGGCCGAGGAGTTGCGCCGCCGGGGCGGCGACAAGGGCGAGTTCGGCGCCACCACCGGCCGCCCCCGGCAGGTGGGCTGGCTGGACCTGGTGGCCGCCCGCTACGGCTGCATGGTGCAGGGCGCCACCGATGTGGCCTTCACCGTGCTGGACGCCCTGGGCTATCTGGACGAGATCCCCGTGTGCGTGGCCTACGAGTTGGACGGCAAGCAGATCGACCACTTCCCGCCCACAGCCCAGTTGAAAAAGTGCAAGCCCGTGCTGGAAACCCTGCCCGGCTGGAAGTGCGATATCCGGGGCATCAGAAGGTACGAGGACCTGCCGGAAAACGCCCGCCGGTACGTAGAGTTTGCCGAAAAGGCCCTGGGCGTCCCCGTCACCATGGTTTCCAACGGCCCCGGCCGCGAGGACATCATCTACCGCTGAACCTCCACGCCCATCCCCAACGGAAACAAACAAAAACCCGCTCCCACCCGCCGGTCGAGCAAACCACCCGGCCTCCTAAGAGCGGCAGATAACGTCATAAAAGTCTTTGGGGATTCTTACCCCTCTTTCCACAGAAAGAGGTTTGTGCGTTGCTGGGAGGACGTTGCCCTCCCAGCAAGGCCCCACGCCCATCCCCAACGGAAACAAACAAGAACCCGCTCCCACCCGCCGGTCGAGCAAACCACCCGGCCTCCTAAGAGCGGCAGA
>CANOFK010000148.1 GCA_947565265.1 uncultured Clostridia bacterium
CCATCGGCTACCACAACCACACCCAGGAGTTCAACAAGGACCAGGACAAGTACCTCTTTGACTGGGTCATCGAGAATACCGACCCCGAAACCGTAGCCTTTGAGATCGACTGCGGTTGGGCCTCTGCCGCGGGCATTGACCCGGTGGCCTACATCAACCAGCACGCCGGCCGCATCGCCGCTATCCATATCAAAGAGAACGGCGCGGTCATCGGCCCGGACCCGGCCTCTTCCCGGAAGAACCCGCCGGAGTGGCCTAAGTTCGAGCTGGACGAAAACGGCAAGCCCATCTTCCCCCCTGAGTTCATCGCCAAGATGCAGGAGCGGGACAAGCTGAATGTACCTACCGGCAGCGGCATTGTCGACTGGAAAGCCGTCAAAGCCGCCGCAGACGCCCAGCGGGACGGCGTCATCTATGTGGTAGAGCGCGAAGCCAGCTACGGCGGCAAAAGCCGCATCGACTGCCTGAAAGAAGATGTCGCCTGGCTGAAGGCCAACGCCTAAAACCACGCCCATTCCCAAGGCGAATAGAAAGGCCCTCCGCACCGGCGGGGGGCCTTTTCCCATGGCTTATTAAAGCTTTATGAATTTCTCCAAAGGAATTATATCCCCCGTCCCCCTGTGTATACTTAAAAGAGCGGGGGTGCCCCGGCGCCCTCAGTTCCCCCCCCCCAGGAGGCCCACCATGAAACCAGCCATTGCCCGCGCCCTGTGCGCTGTCCTCATTCTGCTCCTGCCCGCCACCCTTTCCGGCTGCGGCAGCGGCTACGCAGACGGCATGGCGTTCACCTACGCCCTGCCCCAAAATATCGATAGCCTGGACCCCCAAACCGCCGCCAACCAGTCCTCCTACCAGGTCATCGCCTCTGTGTTCGAGGGGCTCTGCCGTATCGGTCCCCAGGGCGATGTCCTCCCCGGCGCGGCCCGCAAGTGGGAGTCCGCCGATAACGACACCCGTTTCACCTTCCACCTCTACCCAGAGGCCCAGTGGAGCAACGGCGACCCTGTCACCGCCGATGACTTCCTGTTCGCCATCCAGCGCGCCCTCCGCCCCGAAACCGCCACCCCCTCGGTGGATGACCTGTTCATCATCCAGGGGGCACGGGCCATCTATAAGGGCGAGGCCACCGAGGACCAGCTAGGCGTGTGGGCCCAGGATGCCCACACCCTGGTGGTCCAGTTAGAGCGCAGCTATGCCGATTTCCCCGCCCTCACCGCTGGCACCCACTATATGCCCTGTAACCGGGCCTATTTTGAGAGCTGCTCCGGCCACTACGGCCTGTCCGGCGAGTACCTGATCACCAACGGCCCCTTTACCCTGTCCACCGTCTACAGTTGGAACACCGACTACGGCAGCCGCAAGGTAGAGCTCTCCCCCTCCAGCCTGTACCACCGGGCCGATGAAGTCACCCCCGGCAAGCTGACCTATCTGGTCGATTACGACGAAACCCTGGCCAAAGAGCCTGTAGCCGCCCTGGCCAGCGGCAGCATCGACATCACCACCCTGCCGGAAACCGCCGCTAAAGCCGCGGCCGAGCAGGGCTGCGGCATCCAGATGCTGGACGACGCCGTTACCGGCCTGCTGCTGAACCCGGAGGCCGGCGTGCTCAAGTATCCCCAGGCACGGGAGATATTCATCCGCACCCTGGACCGCCAGAGCCTGCTGGACCGCCGCACGGACAAAAACAGCACCGAGGCCATGGGCATCATGGCCAACTGTGTCCGCTGGGGTGGCGGCGGGTATTATGACGACGGGGCCACCATGTTCCCCAGCCAGGATGACGGGGTGCTGCAAAGCCTCCTGCCCGCCCTGCTGACAGAGCTGGAAACCGACCGCCTGCCGGAGATCACCGTCATCTGCCCCAATGACGAGGAGTCCATCAACATTGCCAACGGCCTGCTGGTTTCCTGGAACAGCAAGCTGAACAACGCCTTCAACATCTCCCCCCTGTCCGACGAGGAATTCCAAAGCCGTATCGCCTCCGGAAACTTCCAGGCCGCCCTGTACACCCTGCGGGCCGGGGGCACCACCCCCTACCAGGTGCTCAAGGCATTCGAAAGCACCTCCTCCCCCACCCTGCTCAATGACGCCGAATACGACAACCTGCTCCACTCCATCCAGTTCGGCCTGTCCGAGTACCGCAACCTGGAAACCTACCTTTTAAACCGCCACATCTTCTACCCCCTGTTCAGCGATAAAACCTATTACGTCACCAGCCCCAACAGTCAGGGCATCACCGCCGCCCCGGACCTGAGCATTGACTTTTCCCAGGCAAAGAAAAAAGAGTAGGCACCCCTCTTTTTTCTGATTTAGAAAAATACCACTGTTGCTACCTGCCCATTACCCCCGCCTAACCCCCTCAATATTCCCCTCCTATCCCCCTAATAGTTGCCCCTAACCCCCTTGGTATCTGCCTGTATTTTGCCCGTTTTAAGGAGTTGAAACCCATGCGCACCCACATTCTCAGTATCGAAGAGGCCCAAAATTACCTGGGCAGCCAGCCCCAAAACCCCGCCGGCAACCGCCCAAATTTGCAGGCAGCCCAGGCTGTTGTCCGCCTGGCCATCCAGCAGGACCTAACGCCCCGGCAGCGGGAATGTGTACAATCCTACTTTTTTGAGGGCCTGACCATGGAACAGGTAGGGGAAAAACTGGGCATCGGCAAATCCACCGTTTACAAGCACCTGCAAAAGGCCGCCGGGCGCATCCGCCGGGCCCTTCAGTACGCCCAGGCCCTCCAAGAGCAGGCCCGGCTGCCGTAACGGCCGCTGCTTACCACACGCCAAAACCACCGTATTTGGTTGATTTTCCACCTTCCGCGCCTATATACAGGTATTTTCCCGCCCAAAAGCGGCCTCCCGCCCGGTCCCCTCTTTTCCGGCCCCCTGTGCATGATTCCCCCCTGCCCGTCCCATACTAGGGGTAGGGCCCGCCGGGCCCTCATGCACAGGGGGGGGACAATAACCGGACGACAGGAGGTCTATTCGTATGGAAAAGATCAGGGCCGTACAGTACGGCTGCGGCAAAATGAGCAAGTTTACCCTGCGCTATATGCATGAGCACGGGGTACAAATTGTGGGGGCTATTGACGTAGACCCCAACATCGTGGGCATGGACATAGGCGACTATGCCGACCTGGGCATGAAAACCGGGGTGCTCATCAGCAGCGATGCCGACGCGGTGCTGGACAGTTGCGACGCGGACGTGGCCATTGTCACCCTGTTCAGCCTGGTTAGCGACTGCTATGACCACTATGTCAAGTGCCTCTCACGGGGCGTCAACGTAATCACCACCTGTGAAGAGGCCACCTACTGCTGGACCACCGACCCGGTACGCGCCAACGCCCTGGATGTGCTGGCCAAAGCCCATAACTGCACCCTGGTGGGCAGCGGCATGGAGGATACCTTCTGGGTCAATATGGTGGGGTTGGTGGCGGCCAGTTGCCACCATATCCACAAAATCCAGGGTGCGGTCAGCTATAATGTGGAGGACTACGGCCTGGCCCTGGCCAAGGCCCACGGCGTCATGCTCACCCCCGGCGAGTTCGAGGCGCAGATCGCCCACCCCCAGGTGCTGGAGCCCTCTTACGTCTGGAACTCCAACGAGGCCCTCGCCGCCAAACTGGGCTGGACCATCAAGCGCCAAACCCAGAAATGCGTGCCCTATTTCCACCACAGCGACTTGTACTCAACTACTATGGGCGCCACCATCCCCAAAGGCAACTGCATCGGCATGGCCGCCGTCGTCACCACCGAAACCTTCCAGGGCCCGGTAATCGAAACCCAGTGCATCGGCAAAGTCTACGCTCCCGGCGACGGCGATATGTGCGACTGGACCATCACCGGTGAGCCCGCCACCGAATTCCACGTAGTCAAGCCCGCCACCGTAGAGCATACCTGTGCCACCGTGGTCAACCGCATCCCCAGCGTGCTGCTGGCCCCGGCAGGGCTTGTTACGGTCGATGCCCTGGAACCCCTCCAATTCCCCACCTATCCTATGGAATTCTACTGCTGAGCCAGCCCTTCCGGGCAGATGAAAAGCCCTCCGCCCCCACGCTTACTTGAAAAACTGAGAACGCGTTTTTTGCCTATAATTGGCCATCTTCTGTGTGGAAAACCCCTGTCAACCGTCAGGT
>CANOFK010000149.1 GCA_947565265.1 uncultured Clostridia bacterium
CATCAAGGAGAACTCCCTGTGCGGCCTGGGCCAGACGGCCCCCAACCCGGTGCTTTCGACCCTGAAGTACTTCCGGGACGAGTATGAGGCCCATGTGAAGGAGCGCCGCTGCCCGGCCGGGGCCTGCAAGGCGCTGACCAACTTCCATATTGAGGCTGACAAGTGCAAGGGCTGCACCCTGTGCGCCCGTAACTGCCCGGTGGGCGCCATCTCCGGTAAGGTGAAGGAGGCCCATGTCATCGACACCGAGAAGTGCATTAAGTGCGGCGTGTGCATGGAGAAGTGTAAGTTCAACGCCGTTGTGAAGAAGTAACCGGGGCGTAGCTGCGGGCCTGCCGGGCTGTGGCGGAAAGCCCCCGGACATACCCGATGAAGAGTCCCCACGATAATCCCGAAAGGAATGATGATAAGTCTATGGATATGGTCAACGTTAAAATCAACGGCGTGGACTATCAGGTGCCGAAGGACGCGACGATCCTGGAGGCCGCGCGCCATGCGGGCATTGATATACCCACCCTGTGCTATTTAAAGGACATCAACCAGATTGGCGCGTGCCGGATGTGCATGGTGGAAGTGAAGGGCGCGCGCTCCCTGGCGGCGGCCTGCGTGTACCCGGTGAACGACGGGATGGAGATTTTCACCAACTCGCCGAAGGTGCAGGAGTCCCGGAAGATGACCTTGGAACTGCTGCTGTCTGTGCATGAGCGCAAGTGCCTGACCTGTGAGCGCAGCGGCAACTGCGAACTGCAAAAGCTGTGCGCCGACATGGGCATTGAGGAGGACAGCCGCTTTGAGGGTGCCATGCCCGCAGGCAACAAGGACCTGTCTACCCAGTACCTGGAGCGCAACAACGCCAAGTGCGTGCTGTGCCGCCGGTGCGTGGCCGCCTGCCAGAACCAGCACGTGGCGGTCATCGGCCCCAATAACCGTGGCTTTGACACGGAGATCGGCTGTGCCTTTGAGAACCCCTTGAACGCGGTATCCTGCGTGGCCTGCGGCCAGTGCATTGTCAGTTGCCCCACCGGGGCCCTGACCGAGAAGGACAACACCCAAGAGGTCATCAACGCCATCAACGACCCGGAGAAGATCGTCATCGTGCAGACCGCCCCGGCGGTGCGCGCGGCTTTGGGCGAGGAGTTCGGCCTACCCATTGGCACCAATGTGGAGGGCAAAATGGCCGCTGCCCTGCGCCGCCTGGGCTTTGACAAGGTGTTTGACACGGATTTCGGCGCGGATATGACCATTATGGAGGAGGCCCACGAGTTTATCGACCGGGTGAAAAACGGCGGTACCCTGCCCATGATCACCTCCTGCTCCCCGGGGTGGATCAAGTTCTGCGAGCACTATTACCCCGACCTGCTGGAGCACCTGTCCAGTTGCAAATCTCCCCAGAACATGACCGGCGCCCTGATCAAGACCTGGTATGCCGAGAGGGAGAACCTGGACCCCCAGAAGATCGTTTCTGTTTCCGTTATGCCCTGCACGGCCAAGAAGTTTGAGATCAAGCGGGAGGACGAGGCTGCCGCCGGTTTGCCGGATGTGGACATCAGCCTGACTACGCGGGAGCTGGCAAGGCTGATTAAGAAGGCCCAGTTGAACTTTACCGCCCTGCCTGACGAGCAGTTTGACGACGCGATGGGCGTTTCCACCGGCGCGGCGGTGATCTTTGGCGCCACCGGCGGCGTGATGGAGGCCGCTTTGCGTACCGCTGCCGACGTGCTGACCGGCGAAAGCCAGGATTCCATCGAGTACAAGGAGATCCGGGGCACCGAGGGCATTAAAGAGGCGGTGTACAAGGTGGCCGGCATGGATGTGAAGGTGGCGGTAGCCAGCGGCCTGAGCAATGCCGACAAGATTTTGAAGAAGGTACGGGCCGGCGAGGCGGATTACCAGTTCATCGAGATTATGTGCTGCCCAGGCGGCTGCGTGAACGGTGGCGGCCAGCCTGTACAGAGCGCCAATGCCTGGGCCTACAATGACATCAAGACCCTGCGTGCCAAGGCCCTGTATGACCAGGATAAGGCCATGCCCCTGCGCAAGTCCCACGACAGCCCCGCGGTGAAGAAATGCTACGAGGAATTCTTGGGGGAGCCCGGCAGCCATAAGGCCCACGAGATTTTGCATACCAGCTATGTGAAACGGGGCAACCAGTTCTAAGATAACAGTTGGATAGAGATGGCCCCGGGCCCGGCATTACCGGGCCCGGTTTTTTTGCCCGCCGGGGGAGGGCGCCGGCTTAAGAAGGAAATGGATGGAAGGGTAGCGGGCGCCGGCTCAACCGGGCCGGCCCTGCTTTTGAACGAAAAAGGTAGGAGGGGTTATGAAGTATATCGTATGGGATTGGAACGGCACCCTGCTGGACGATGTGCCCGTGTGTGTGGCGGTTATGAACGGGATGCTGGAGCGGCGGGGCCTGCCGGTTTTGACGGTGGAGCGATACCGGGAGATCTTCACCTTTCCGGTGGAGGGGTACTACCGGGCGGCCGGGCTGGATTTGGAGCGGGAGGCCTTCCCGGTGCTGGCGGAGGAGTACATTACCGAATATAACCGGCGGGCCCTGGGCTGCGGGCTGTACCCCGGCGCGGTGGAAACATTGGCCCGTATGGAGGCGCTGGGCTACACCCAACTGCTGGTATCGGCCTCTCAGCGGCAGGCCCTGGCAGAGCAGGTGGCGGGCTGCGGGGTAGGAGGATGGTTCCGGGCGGTACTGGGGATAGGGGACTATCTGGCTGTGGGGAAAGCCGGGCTGGCGGGGGCATACCTACAGGAGCAGGGGGCTGCCCCGGCAGATGCGCTTTTTGTGGGGGACACCCTGCACGACTGGGAAGTGGCCGCGGGGCTGGGCTGCCGCTGTGTGCTGGTGGCGGGGGGGCACCAGAGTGTGGAAAGGCTTAGGCAAAGCGGGGCGGCTGTTGTGGCCGGTATAGGGATGCTGGAAAGGGCCATCAGCCTATAAAATCAGGTGAAAACACCGGGATCAGGGACAGAGAGCCCTGGGCCCGGTGTTTTTGCCTGCCGGGGACAGCAGGTCAGGGGCCGGGGGATGCAGGTGGGGTAAAACCCCTTGCGTTGCCCGGAAAAAACCGCTATACTGGGCCTGTGGCCACAAAACCGGACAGGAAAGGAGCGGGCTATGAAGATCAGGATAGAAGAGGAGCCAGGCCTTGAGGAGGCGGAGGTGGTGATCCGCTGCCGGCCGGGGGACAGCCAGGCGGCACGCCTGTTGGCGGTGCTGGGAGAGTTGCAGCCGGCCCGGAAACTTACCGGGACCAGGGAGGGCCAAACCTACCTGCTGGACGCCGGGGAAGTGCTGTACATCGATACGGTGGATAAGAGGACATTCCTGTATACCCGCGAGGCTGTGTATGAGAGCGAACTGCGGCTGTACGAACTGGAGGCGCGGCTGAAGGGCCAGGACTTTTTCCGGGCCAGCAAGTCGGCGCTGGTGAATTTTAACGCCATACAGTCCCTGCGGCCGGACCTGGGCGGGCGGCTGCGGCTGACCATGCAGGGCGGCGAGGCGGTCTATGTTTCCCGGCAGTATGCGCCGGGGCTGAAGGAGCGGCTGGGGCTATGACGGGTACCCATCCTATATATAATGAAAGGAGATACCGATGAAGAAACTGATAAAGACGGTAATGGAACTGAAAAGCTGGATATGCCTTAGTTTTACGGCCGCGATGCTGATCTACCTTACTGTGGAGTTTGTGCGGGCCTGCCTGGACGGCCACGGTGGGCTGGGGGAGATCTGGGAGGCGTTTGCAGGGGGCAGGATGCAGTATGGGCTGATTTTGCAACTGTTCACCCTGTGCGCGTGCATCAGCCTGCTGCAATATGTGTTTTTCTCCGGCAGGGTGCTGAAAAAGCCCAGCTATAGCCTGCGTATGGCGGTGTTTGCGGTGCTGTGCTTTGGACTGTGCGTGCTGTTTGCCGGTGTGTGCCGGTGGTTCCCCATGGGGTACCCTGGCGCATGGGTCAGCTTTACGGTGATTTTTTTAGTGGCCTTTGGGGGCATTAGCCTGGGGTTTGAATTGTACTACCGGGCTATGGGCGTAAAGTACGACGCGGCCCTGGGCAGGCGGCAAAGTGAGGGAAAAAATGACGAATCAATGAACAAAACGTAACATT
>CANOFK010000150.1 GCA_947565265.1 uncultured Clostridia bacterium
GCTGGACGGCCCTGCCGGATACTGTTATAATAGCGGGGCGGGGCTGTTTTGGCTGCCCTGGCGAAAATCCACCAGTAAGGCGGCGTGTGAAATGGGACTTTATCAAGCCTGCATTTTTGACCTGGACGGCACTTTGGCCGATACCCTTGGCTCTATCGCGTATTTTGGCAACAGCACCTTAAAGGCCTTCGGCCTGCCGGAAATCCCTACCGAGCGCTACAAGCGGCTGGTAGGCAATGGCGCCGATGTACTGATGGCCCGGATGCTGCGGGAGGTGGGGGCGGCATTTTCCCCCCAGGAAACGGCACGGTTCCGGGCGGCATATGACCGGCGCTATGAAAGCGAACCCCTGAAATGGGTAACAGCCTACCCCGGTCTACCGCAACTGTTGGCCGGCCTGCAAGGGCAGGGCCTGCGGCTGGGGGTGGTTTCCAACAAGCCGGACAATATGGCAAGGGCCGTGGCGGAGAGCCTGTACGGCGGGCTGCTACAGGCCGTGCATGGGCAGCGGCCCGGTGTGCCGAAAAAGCCGGATCCCACCGCGGTGCTGGAAACGGCCCAGGAGTTGGCAACACCCCCGGAAAGGGTCCTTTACATCGGCGACAGCGGGGTGGATATGCAGACCGGCCGCAACGCCGGCATGGACACCTGCGGGGTACTGTGGGGGTTCCGGGACCGGGCGGAGTTGGTGGAAAACGGGGCCAAATACCTGGCGGCGGATGCGGCGGAACTGAAGGGGATTATCGATAAACATTAAAAATCTATTGACAAACGATATAATCACGGGTATAATTAGGAGCACCAAGAAAAACGGAGGTGCTCAAGGATGACGAAAGAAGAGAAACGCGCGCAGGTCCTGTACCGTATCGCAACGGTGCTGACAAAGCTGGGGGAGGTAGCGTACATCGTGGGGGCGGTGGGTATGCTGGTAGGGCTGGCCCTTTTTGTACTGGATCCCCACTTGCCCGGCCAATGGGTGTTCGGGGTAGAGGCCGGGGAAACGCTGGCGGTGCAGGGGTTCTCCATTGTAATTGCCGGGCCGGGCGGAGAGGTCATCCGGCCGGCGGTGGTGATTTTTTTCCTCACCGCTGCCGTGCTGCTGGGGCTGATGGCACGGGTGTTCCGCAACGCCAACCGGATGCTGCGCACCGCCCAGGGGGAAACGCCCTTCCAGAAGGGCAATGTGCGGATGATGTGGGAGATCGGCGCCCTTTTCATCGCCACTACCGTGGTGCAGATGACGGCAGGGTTTATTGCGGCGCTGGTTATAGGCCCGGAGCTGGTGGAAACCAGCGCCGGCCTTGGCGGGCTGACAACGGGCATTGTGGTGCTGTGCCTGTCCCAGGTATTTGCGCTGGGGGTGCGGATGCAGGAGGACGTAGACGGGCTGGTATAAGGAGGGCATATGGGACACATTATATTGCGGTTGGACCGGGTGATGGTGGAGCGGAAGATCTCCCTGAACCAGTTGGCGGCAGAGGTAGGCATCACCAACGTGAACCTGTCGAAGATCAAGAACAACCGGGTAAACGCCATCCGTTTCTCTACTTTGGCGGCCCTGTGCAAGGCGCTTGGCTGCCAGCCGGGGGATATTCTGGCGTATGAGGAGGATGGAGAGGATGAGGGCCAGGGGCAAGTCCGGGAGGGCTTGCAGCCATAGGGCGGCAGAGGGGCCGGGCAGCATATGCCCGGCCCTTTTTGCAAGCCGGTAATAGGCCCGTATTCACCAAACGCACAGAACAGCCCGTGTGGGTGGACAAAATCCCGTCATAGCGCTGAAAAATGATTTTTTGAACAAAACCCCTTTCATTTTTCTGCCCGTCCGCTATAATAGAAAGAACTTTGGAAACCCGTCCTGGACGCAGGGTGGGGAAAAATCATAATTGCAGCGCTATGCTGCAGGAGGAAACGCTTATGTTCCAGCTCAGATGGGTCTGGACGCGCATGGCCGGGAACCACAAGCGCTATGTGTTCGCCCTGTTCTCCACTGCCCTGCTGGCCGTAATGGCCCTGGGCAACTCTATGATCACCGCCAACATCATGGACACCGTCTTTACACCCCTAAAAGAGAGTGGCGCCGTCAGCCCGGAGGCTGTGCGCCGGCTGGGGGGGCTGGTAGCCCTGCTGGTGGGCTTTACCCTGGCGCGCACAGGGTTCGGCTACCTGTCCGTAATGACCTACGAAACCTGCTCGCAAAAGCTGGTTTACCAGTTGCGCCGGGACCTGTATAAGAATATGCAGGAGCAGGACCAGGCGTTTTACGGCCGGTACCGCACCGGCGACCTGATGACCCGCCTGACCGGCGACATGGACATGATCCGCCACGCGGTGTGCTGGGTCATCCGGCAGTTGATTAGCTGTACGGTGCTGTTCCTGACCGCCACCGTCACCTTTTTTGTAACAGACTGGCTGTTTGCCCTGTGTATGCTGGCTGTTACGCCGCTGATCTTCCTGCTGACTTACCTGTTCTCCAAGCGGGTGCACCCCCTTTATGTAGAACTGCGGGAAAAGCTCTCCCGGCTGAATACCGCGGCCCAGGAGAATATTTCCGGCAACCGGGTGGTAAAGGCCTTTGCACGGGAGGACTATGAGATCGCCCAGTTTGACGAGAAAAACCGGGACTACAAAGAGGCCAACAAAACAGCCTCTCTGCTGTGGCTGAAGTTCAGCCCCTACATAGACACCATCTCCCAGTCCCTGTCCATTGCGGTGCTGCTGGTGGGGGGCGTGTTCCTGATCAACGGGCGCATCAGCATCGGGGCCTTTACCCTGTTCAACGGGCTGACCTGGACCCTCAGCGACCCCATGCGCACCCTGGGTATGCACCTAAACGACCTGCAAAGGTTCTTTGCCAGCGCCAGCAAGATCATCGAGTTGTACTACGCAAAGTCCACCATTGTATCCCGCCCGGACGCGGTGCTGCCCAAGGGCCGGGTAAGGGGCAAGGTAGAGTTTAAAGGGGCCGGGCTCAGGCTGCACGGCAGCCAGGTGCTGGAGGGCATTGACCTGACCATTGAGCCGGGGGAAACCGTGGCCATTATGGGCCCCACCGGCGCGGGCAAGACCTCTTTGGTCAGCCTGATCCCCCGGTTCTCCGACCCTACCGCAGGGGTGGTGGAACTGGACGGCATACCGGTGCGGCGGTATGATTTGAAAGTGTTGCGGTCGGCAATCGGCATTGCCACCCAGGATGTATTCCTGTTCTCCGATACGGTAGACGGGAACATCGCCTACGGCAACAGCGCCATGCCCGAAGAGGAAATGCGCCGCTATGCCAAAATGGCGGACGTGGAGTTTGCCGAAAAACTGCCAGACGGCTTTGATACGGTGATCGGTGAACGGGGAACCGGGCTTTCCGGCGGGCAAAAGCAGCGTATTGCCCTGGCCCGGGCCCTGGCTGTGCGGCCCAGCGTGCTGATTTTGGACGATACCACCAGCGCCGTAGACTTGGAAACCGAGAAGTACATTCAGGAGCAGTTGGCCAATTTGGACTTCCCCTGCACCAAGATCATCGTGGCCCAGCGGATATCCACCACCAAACGGGCCGACAAGGTGGTGGTAATTGAGGATGGGAAGATCACCGAGGTGGGCACCCACCAGGAGCTCTCCCAAAAGCCAGGCTATTACCGGGAAGTATTCCTGTTGCAAAACGGCCAGGACGAGGCCGGGGAAAGGGAGGTGGGCTAAATGGCCAGAAACCGCTTTGATGTGGACGAAAACCTGGAAAGCCCATTTAATATAAAGCACCTGCTACGGGCCGGCACCTATATTGGCCGGCATAAAAAGAAAATGGCCCTGTCGCTGGTGTACTCGGCTGTGTCAGCGGCAGCGGCGCTGGTGGGCCCGCTGCTAATCCAGCGGGGCATCAATGTGTCGGTGCCCAACCGGGATGTGAAAGAACTGGTGGTGCTTTCGGTGTGTATGCTGGCCGCCATCATCACCTCTATCCTGTTTGCCAGGGTGCGCAGCAAGTACATGATTGAGGTGGGGCAGGAGATCATCTACGACATCCGCAAGGACCTGTTTGCCCACCTGCAAAAGCTGCCCTTCCAGTTCTATGACGACCGGCCCCACGGGAAGATACTGACCAGGGTCATCAACTACGTAAACAGCGTGTCAGA
>CANOFK010000151.1 GCA_947565265.1 uncultured Clostridia bacterium
CGTACATATCGTACCCTACAGCCTCCATGTGGCCATGCTGTTCGCCCCCCAAAATATTGCCAGCCCCCCGTATCTCCAGGTCGCGCATAGCAATTTTGAACCCTGAGCCAAACTCCGTGAACTCCCGGATAGCCGACAGGCGTTTTTGGGCGATCTCCTGCAAAGATTTGTTAGGCGTATAGGTCAGGTAGGCGTAGGCCCGGCGGTTGCTGCGTCCCACCCGGCCCCGTATCTGGTGGAGCTGGGAGAGCCCCATGCGGTCGGCGTTCTCGATGATCAGGGTGTTGGCGCTGGGTACATCCACCCCGGTTTCAATAATGGTGGTGCACACCAGGATGTCGATCTCATGGTCCAGAAGCTGCCGCCACACTTCGCTCAGTTCTTCTTCCTCCATCTTCCCATGGCCAAAGCCCACCCGGGCTTCGGGAATGTCCTGCTGGAGCCTGGCCGCCAACCGGGAGATGGAGGCCGTGTCGTTGTGCAGGTAGTACACCTGCCCGCCCCGGCGCAGTTCCCGGCGGATGGCGTCATAGATCACGCCCCAGTCGTGCTCCATCACATAGGTCTGCACCGGGTGCCGGTCCTGGGGGGCCTCTTCAATCACGGACATATCCCGGATGCCGGAGAGGGCCATGTTCAGGGTGCGGGGGATGGGCGTGGCGGAAAGGGTCAGCACGTCGGCGGCGCTGCACAGGGTTTTTAGCCGCTCCTTCTGGGCCACCCCGAACCGCTGCTCCTCGTCGATGATTACCAGCCCCAGATCCTTGAACTGTACGTCCTTGCTTACCAGCCGGTGGGTACCCACAATGATATCCACCCCGCCCCGTTTGACCTTGCGCAAAATAGCCTCCTGCTGTTTGGGTGTGCGGAAGCGGGAGAGCAGTTCCACGTCTATAGGGAACCCCTCCATCCGTTTGAGGATGGTTTGGAAATGCTGCCAGGCCAAAATGGTGGTGGGCACCAAAATGGCGCACTGCTTGCCCCCGGTAACGCACTTGAAAGCCGCCCGCAAAGCTACCTCGGTTTTGCCAAAGCCCACGTCGCCGCACAGCAGGCGGTCCATGGGTACGGCCCGCTCCATATCGTCCTTTATCTCGCTGACGCAGCGTAGCTGGTCCTCTGTTTCGTCGAAGTCAAACCGGGCCTCAAAATCCCGTTGCCATTCCCCGTCCTCCGGGAAGGCAAAGCCCTTTTGCTGCATCCGCTGGGCGTAAAGCTGGATGAGTTCCTTGGCAATATCCTTCACGGCTGCCCGTACCCGGGCCTTTTTCTGCTGCCAGTCGGCGCCCCCCAGCCGGCTGAGTTTAATGCCCGCGTCCTCCCGGGGGCCGATATACTTGGATACCATATCCAGTTGGGTCACGGGCAAATAGAGGGTGTCGTTTTTGGCGTAGCGCACCTTGATATAGTCTTTGGTCACACCGTTCATATCCAGCTTGTGGATGCCCTCAAACACACCGATGCCATGGGACACGTGCACCACATAGTCCCCAGGGGAAAGTTCGGAGAGGCTGGATATTTCCTTGGCGTCTTTGCTTTTCTTGGCACGCTTGGGCTTTTGCTGTACCAGCCTGCCCCGGGCGACCAGCGCAAACCCGGCGTCCGGCCAGTCAAACCCGGCGGAGAGGGAGCCCTCTGCCACCGTGACAGTACCTTTTTGGGCTGTGGAGGGGTTCTCGATATAGCTGGCAGGCAGGCCGTCCCGTTGCAGGTCCTCGGCCAATGCCTTGCCCGCCCGTTCGGTGCCGGAGAGCACCACGCAAGCCCGGCCCTGTTTTAGCAGGGCGGCAAGGTCGTCCTCCAAAAGCTGCACCCCGCCCCCCCAGGCCGGGAACTGCCGCACGGTAAAGTTTACCAGGGTCCGGGTGGGTATTTCATAGGTGCCCCGGGCAAATACATCCATAAAAAGGGTGGGCACCCGCTGGGCCTGGGAGAGGGCGTACTCCCAGGTTTCGCTGTATTTATCCAGGCCCTTGCACAGCAGGCCCTCTTCCAAATAAGAGGCCAGATCCTCCCCCCACTGCATCAGCGTGGTGCGGATGCGCTCCTTCAGCTTGGTGCCCTCGGAGAACACCAGCAGCCCGTCCTCCGGCCCCAAATAATCAAACAATGTGGCAGGCTGTTGGTATACCAGGGGGATGAACTTATCCATGGACCCGATATGCAGGCCTTCGGCAAGCTTTTGGCATTCAGCCTCCAGGGTTTCCCTGGCCTTCGGGGCCCGTTTGCCCCTAAGGGCCTTGCCCACGGCCTCTATCTTTTTGATAAGCCCCGGTACATTGCCTGGGATGACCTCCACACAGGGGGCCAGGGTCACGGTTTCCAGCGGGTCGGTGCGGCGCTGGGTGGAAAGGTCAAAGCTGCTGATGGAGTCGATCTCGTCCCCCCAGAACTCTACCCGCACCGGTTCTTTGGCGCTGGGGGAGAAAAAGTCCACAATGCCACCCCGGCGGCTGAACTGGCCGGGGCCCTCGATCTGGTCCTCCCGGGTGTAGCCGCAGCCCACCAGGGCGGCAAGCAGGCTTTCTATGGCAAGGCCCTGGCCTGGCACCAGGGTGAGCAGGCGGCAACGCAGATCCTCCGGGCCCAGGGTGAACTGCAAGGCCGCGTCAATGCAAGCGATCAGGCAGTCGCAGCCCCCGTTTTGGAACCGGGTAAGGGCCTCCAGCCGCAGGCGTTCATACTCCCTGGAGGACACGGCAGTATCCCGGAAATTCATGTCCCGCAAGGGGTACTGGGCAGGGCGCAGGCCCAGGGCGGCCAGGTCCTCGGCAAAGCGCTGGCCCTCCGCTTCGTCGGCGGCAAGGATCAGGGGCCGGCGGTGGGTTTCCCGGCACAGGGCGGCAATGGCCACACATTTATGGACGCCGGATAGCCCTGTGACGGCAGCGGGCACCCGCCCCCCGGCCAGGGCCTGGGCGAGCTCCCGGTACCCAGCGGAGCGGGAAAGGGCGGAAAAGATAGAGCGCATAAAGAATCACCTCACAAAAATGGGGGAATGGGTCGCACAAAAGGGGGCCGGATCCGGGGTGCCCACAGCAATTCCCCATATGCCTAAGATATGCCGGGGTTTGCAGTGTGGGGCAGAAACACGGCTTTTCGGTCAGTTATAAAGGTTCATAGCCTGGTCGATGTCCCCTTTTACTATAAGGGCGGCCGCGTCACAGGCATGATCCAGGGCGGCATCCAGTTCCCGCAGTTCGCTTTGGGAGAACCGCGACAGCACCCAGTTGGCCAGGTCATAATCCGGGTGGGGCTTTTGCCCTACCCCCAACTTGATCCGGGGGAACTGGTCGCTCCCGGCCAGGTAAATAATGTTCTTCATGCCGTTGTGCCCACCGTCGCTCCCTTTGCGGCGCACCCGCAGCCGGCCCGGCTGCAAGTTGATGTCGTCAAAGGCAATCAGTACCTTTTCCGGCGGCACCTTGTAGAAAGACATGGCCTCCTGTACCGACTGGCCGCTCAGGTTCATAAAGGTGCCGGGTTTCAGCAGCAGCACGCCTTTCCCATCCAGTACGCAGGTGCCGGTAACGCCCTTAAAGCGTACCCGGTTGACCGTGGCCCCCAGTTTCTCTGCCAGGCGGTCAATGGCCATAAAACCGGCGTTGTGCCGGGTGCCCACATACTCCCGGCCGGGGTTGCCCAGCCCGGCGATAATGAACTCCACCGGCGCCGCGGCCGGCTGCTTTTTTGAAAAGAACATAGGCGCCTCCTTATTCGCTGTACGCCAATTTAGCGGGAGGGGATGCCCCCGCCCGCCTGTAACGTGAAATAATATTAGCAGGTTTGCGCCGGTTTTGCAAGGGGCTTTCCCTAAAACCGCAAAAACCATGCCATAAAGCTGCCGGGACTGCCCCTGCCGGGAGGCCCCGGACAGCAGGGGGATCAAAAATTTTTCGAATTTCTTCCAATTCCCTATGGCATTTTTCGGAAATATTTGGTATAATCAGGGCAGTAATCGGAGAAGAGGTATTTTTGATTCCGGTTGAACATTCTTTAGGAGGTTGTTACCAATGAGCCACAAGTATGTGTACCTGTTCAGCGAAGGCGACGGCTCTATGCGCGAGCTGCTGGGCGGGAAGGGCGC
>CANOFK010000152.1 GCA_947565265.1 uncultured Clostridia bacterium
ATCATCCAGGCTTCTCAGCCGGTAATCTGGCGTGATTTTTCCCGAAAATGCCTTTTCCGCACGGTTGACCCAGCCGGTTTTCATGCCCGCCCGGCTGGGGCCCTCCACATCGTCCAGGAGGGAGTCACCCACAAAGAGCGCCCGCGCCGGGGACAGGCCCATTGCCTGTAAGGCTGTCCTGTAAAAGGCCGGGTGGGGCTTGTAGGCGCGCAAGCCCTCTGGCTTATAGCAGGATAGTAAGCAGATCATCCAGGTTTCTCAGCCGGTAATCTGGCGTGATTTTTCCCGAAAATGCCTTTTCCGCACGGTTGACCCAGCCGGTTTTCATGCCCGCCCGGCTGGGGCCCTCCACATCGTCCAGGAGGGAGTCACCCACAAAGAGCGCCCGCGCCGGGGACAGGCCCATTGCCTGTAAGACTGCCCTGTAAAAGGCCGGGTGGGGCTTGTAGGCGCGCAAGCCCTTTGAGGTAAAGATATGGGGCGTGTGCAGGCCCGCCCGGGCCAGGTCCGCCAACAGGGGCGCGGCGTCTGTGGTGGATGCCACGGCCAGGGTGTACCGGGCGGAAAGGCGCTGCCACACCGCCGGGATCTCCGGGAATGCCCGGCACTGCCCCAGGGTGGCCAACATCAGCCCCACGTCCTGCCGGGGGTCGCCGTGCAACCCAATCCGGCATACAGGCAGCTTAGGTCCCGCGCAAATAGGGCGGCCTCTGTTTCAAAGGCCGGCAGGCTGGCGGTGTGCGCCCGGTGCAGTTCCTTCCACCGGCCATAAAAGGCTATGGGCGACAGGTCCGGGCGGCCCACCCGTTCCAGAATCTGCCGGGTGGCATCCAGCGGGCCGGCGCCGGTGGAGAGGCGCGTGCCGTAGGCATCGAAGATAACGGCTTTTAGGCCGGTCATGGTCCCATCTCCCCTTTTTCGTACAGGATTGCGGACAGGGCGGCGCCGGTGGGGAGGCGCGCGCCGTGGCTTTTGGCCTGGCATGGGCGAGTGTCCAAGAGCGGAGTTTTTGGCAATTCGGACGGCCTCCGGCGGCGGAGCGTTGGCGTAGCCAAGGCTATATGGCGGAAGGCCAAAATTCCGTCATACACGCTTTGTCTTGGACACAGGCCGGTCACGGTTCCATCTCCCCTTTTTCGTACAGGGTTGCGGACAGGGCTGCCAGGGGGGCTGTTTCTGTGCGCAGGATGCGGGGGCCGAGGGTTACGGGACGCGCCCCCAGCCGCCGGGCCAGGGCCGCTTCCGCCGGGGAAAAGCCCCCCTCCGGCCCTACGAACAGGAACAGGGGCAGGCCGGGGCGAAGGCTTTGCAGGGCCGCCTTGAACCCCATGCCCCCGCCCTCGTACAGGAACAGCGCCTCCCCCTGGGCAACGGCGCTTTCCAGGGCCTTTGCCAGGGGGGCGGGCTCCAGCACCGGGGGGATGATCCCCCGGCCGCTTTGCATAGCCGCCTCCCGGACAATTTTTTGCAGGCGCTCCAGCTTTTTGGGCACGGCCTTTGGCTCCCAGCGGGCCACACAGCGGCTGCTCTCTATGGGCCACAGGGCGGCGGCCCCCAACTCTACGGACTTTTGGGCCACGGTTTCCAGCTTGTCCGCCTTGGGCAGGCACTGGCACACCGTTACCCGGATGGCCGGTTCCCCCCGGCTGGGCACGGGCTGCCCTACATCCAATAGCAGGCCCTGGGGCAGCACCTCCTTGACCACCCCGGGGTAATCCATGCCCCGGCCGTCGCAAAGGGTTACGGCCTCACCCGGCCGCAGGCGCAGGGATTTGGCCCCATGGCGGCCGTCCTCCCCGGCCAGCAGGTAGGCCCCGGCCGGGGCGCCCTCTACAAAAAACCTGGGCATACCGGGCTAACCCAACACGCAGTAGCGCGCCATGTACCCTTCCATCGCCTGGACCAAAGCCGGGTCCGCGCCGGTTTCCTGTAAATAGTCGTGGATATCCACCACCGTGACAAGGGGGTGCACCCGGAGGCCGAAGGTTTCCTGCACCTCCATAATGGCGGTTTTGCCCGGCGTCTGGCCTATCTCGCAGCGGTCTACGCTGATGAACACGTCCGTTACCTTGACCGGGGCACAGGCCTGCAACACGGACATGGACTCCCGCACAGCGGTGCCGGCGGTGATCACGTCCTCGATGATCACCACCCGATCCCCCTCTTTCGGCTGGTAGCCCACGGTGACGCCGCCCTCGCCGTGGTCCTTGGCCTCTTTGCGGTTAAAGAAATAGGGCTTGTCGATGTGGTGCTCCTGCCACAGGGCGGTGGCACAGGCGGACACCAGGGGGATGCCCTTGTAGGCCGGGCCGAACATGGCGTCAAAGCCCTCGCCCAGTTGTTCTTTTACCATAGCGGCGTAGTAGCTGCCCAGCCGGGAGAGCTGGGCCCCGGTGCGGTACAGGCCGGTGTTGACAAAGTACTGGGTATTGCGCCCGGACTTGGTGACGAAATCGCCGAAACGCAGCACATTGGCCGAGAGCATAAATGCGATGAATTCCTTTTTTTTCGCGGTGAGCATGGGTTTTTCTCCTTTACTTTCTGTTGTATGTACCGTCCCTCAGTCCTTGCCCTCTACCGAGGGCAGGTTTTTGGTAAAGCTGACCCTTGTGCCGTCGCTTTCCGCCAGCACGGTACCGTCCTTGTCGGTGCGGTAGACGATGATCTCCGCCTCCCCCAGTTTCTCCATGGTTTCCCGGTGGGGGTGGCCGTAGCGGTTGCCGGTTTCGCAACTGATGACCGCGTAGAGGGGGTCTACCGCTGCCAGGAAGGCGTCTGAGGTAGAACTGCTGGAGCCGTGATGCCCGCACTTGAGCACATCGGAGGCCAGCAGGTAGCCGTCCTCCAGGATGATGGCTTCGCTCTCCTCCTCCGCGTCGCCGGTAAACAGGAAGGAGGTATCGCCATACACCAGGCGCATGACCGCCGAGTAGTTGTTGGCGCCCTCCCAGTCCGCGTCCACCCGTGGGGACATGACCTGGATTTGGGAGCCTGCCGGGGACTCGATGGACGCGTCTTCCATCAGCCGGTTGATGGTCAGGTTCTTTTCCTCCGCGGCGTCCAAAAGCTTTTCGTAGGCCGCGGTGGTGGGGGTTTTGTCCTCCGGCAGCCGGGGCATATACAGCGCCCCTACCTCAAACCGCTGGACAATGCGGGCCATACAGCCCATGTGGTCGGTATGGGGATGGGAGCAGACCAGCGCGTCGATGCGGGCTACGCCCAACTCTTGCAGGTAAGCGGTCAGGCCGTCGGCGTACGCGTACTCGCCGGTATCTATCAGCATATTGAAATAGCCCCCCTCGCCGGGTATGCGCACCAACTGGCTGTCGCCCTGGCCCACGTCCAGGTAGTACACCTGTAGGGGCCTGTCCCCGGCGCCCTCTGGAAGGGGTACCGTCTGCACCCCTTCCGGGGCGTCTGTACCGGTTTGCTTGAATTGGCTGGACAGGAAAAAGATCAGCACCAGCAAAATGAGCCCCGCTACAGGCCCCAGCCCCGGCTGCCGCCGGAACTTGCCGCCCTTTCTGTTCTGGCTCACAAGGTTTCCCTCCTTTTTATGGTTATACTGATTTATTATAGCATAGCCCTGGGGAAAGGTCAAGATTTGGGCGTTTCAGGGTGTGTCCAAAGCGGAGAGTTTATAACGAAATTTTGGCCTCCGGCGGCTTAGGGGCTCTGCCCCTAAGAACCCCGCCACCTTTGAAAAGGTGGACGAAACTCTTACCATTTGTTCGCCGGATCATTGCTTTTAAACTCTTCATTTTGGGACACTCCCTGCCTCGGGCGGCCAAAGGGGTTTCACCCCTTTGGAATCCCCACCACCTTTGAAAAGGGCGAGGGCCACCGGCTACTTGGCGCAGCCAAGGTAGCGTGGCCGTCACGGGCCGACCGAACCGGCAGGGAGACGACGAAACTTTTGTGCTATTTTTTAATGGGGACTTTGCACGTTTCTGTGGCGGGGTTGGGGGCTTATATGGTTTGTGTAGTTTATGGGGAGGAGATGGATAAGCCGGATATACGGGAGGTTGCAGACATGGTGCTGCGC
>CANOFK010000153.1 GCA_947565265.1 uncultured Clostridia bacterium
AAAAAAGGTCATCAAAATGTAAACACTGCGCTTGCCTAACCGTCCTGTCCCCCCTGCTGCCCTGTCACTACCGTGGCCTTGGTCCCTTTTCCTTCTTCGCTTTCCATACATAGTGCCATCCTGTGCCGGCGTAAAATCACCGCCACCAGGGCCAGCCCCAACCCGGTCCCGCCGCTTTTCCTGCTCCGGGACTTATCCACCATATAGAACGGCTCCGTCAGCCGCGCCAGTTCCTCTGGGGGGATACCTTGCCCCTGATCCTCCACCACGATGCTCCCGCCGGCGGCGTACAGCCGTACCACGCCCCCTGGCTTGCTGGCCTTTACGGCATTGTCAACCAGGTTCACGAACACGTCTACCAGCAGATCCCGGTCCCCCTCCACTTCCCCCGGGCAGTCCTCCTGGACAATGCGCACCCCCTTCTCCCCGGCAGCCGGCAGGCATACCCGGCAGGCCTCTTCCAATAGCTGCCGGATGGGCAGGCGCTCCACGTCCAGTGCCGTTTCCCGTTCCAATTCCAGCAGGCGTAGCATCTTCTTTGCCAGCCGGTCCAGCCGCTTGCTCTCCTGCCAGATATATGCCAGCGCCATCTCCCGGTCCTGCTCCCCCAGCTTGGCCGAACGCAAAGTCTGCGCATAGCCAGAAATGGCTGTCAGGGGTGTTTTCAGTTCATGGGTCAGGCTACCCATAAACAGGGTCTTTTTCTCCTCACTGGCCTCCACCTGGCGGATGTGCTCCTCCACGGCCTGGGCCATCCTGTTAAAGTCCCGGCCCAGTTCGCCGATCTCGTCCGTCCGGCCTTCTGGCACCCGCTGCTGGTACGCCCCGGCGGCTATGTTTCTGGCACCGGTGGAGAGGGCCTGCAAGGGCCGTAGCGCCCGGCTCAGCGCCCAAAACAGCAGCCCCCCGGCCAACAACACGCCGGCAAGGGAAACCCCGGCGATCTGCACCCCCAGTTTGTACAGGCGCAGGTAAGTGCTTGTCACGTCTACTATATGCATCAGGTACAGGTTGCCCCTTTGCCAGGAGAACACCAGCAGCCGCCTGCCCCGCTGGAGGCACGACAGGTACCCCTTTGTTTCCTGAGTCTGCCGGTACAGCGCCCCAGCGTCCAGCAGGGTCTGGTTGTACACCACGGCGCCCTTTTCCAGTAAAATGCTATAGTCGTCCTGCCGGGACTTGAGGTAATACGCCCCCATCCCGCCGGTAAAGTTATCGCCCAAGTTCTGGGCATATGCCTCAAAGTCATAAAGGACTTGCTGGCTTTCCAGCCGGGCGTCTGCCACGGCCTGTTCTCTCATTACCTGCCAGCACATTCGGAAACTCAGCCCCCCGCCCAGCAGGCTTGCCATCATCATGATCACCCCGGCTGCCAGGGCTAACCTGGTCCGCAGTTTCATGGGGCCTCCAGCCGGTAGCCCAGCTTGGGCACCGTTTTGATAGCCTCATGCAGCCCCAGCTTTTTCCGCAACTGGCCGATGTGCACATCCACCGTGCGGGTTTCGCCCAAGTAGCCCGACCCCCATACCAGGCCGATTAAATCCTCCCGGCTGATGGCGATGTTCTTGTTTTTGGCCAGCACTACCAGCAAGTCGAACTCCATCGGTTTCAGCGGTACAGCCTGCCCCGCCCTGCGCACCATGTGCTCCTCCAGGTTGATCTCCAGATCCAGCACCCGCAACGTTTCCCTGCCCTGGGCGTACCTTTGCAGCACCTTGTCCATGCGCACCAGCAGTTCCAGCACCTCAAAGGGCTTGACCACATAGTCCTCCGCACCGCTGGTCAGGCCTGTCAGTTTCGAACGCAGGTCATCCTTTGCCGTCAAAAATATGACCGGGATGCCGTAGGGCCGTATGCTTTCCAGCAATTCAAAGCCGTTTTTGCCCGGCAGCATCACGTCCAATAGGGCCAGGTCATAGGCATGGCAGCCTGGCAGGCTCTGCTGGGCCGCCAGCCCGTCCCCAAATACAGTGGGCTCCATCCCGGCCACCCGTAAGTTCATAGCCACCATATTGGCAATCGCTTCGTCGTCCTCAACAATCAGGATACGTTTTGGCATAATTCCGGCCTCCTCCCTACTCATTTCCCCGGCTTTTGGCACAAGCCTGCCCGCAGGCCCTGCTGGAAAACCGGCCGGGCGCAAAGGCGGCGGCCCAGGTTTATGGGCCCTAGTACCCCAGCGTCCCGTCTATCACACTGCCATCTATGGCGTTTATAGCCAGCAGCACACCGTCCTCCGTATACGCCGGCACGCCTTCCTGGTCAAACTGGCTATCCGTACCTTCAAAACTCCATACCGGTACAATCAGCCCTGTGTCGAAACTGTCCTTTTCGCTGATACGCGAGTAGCTTAGCCGCACCCGCTCCACATGGACCGTGTGTTGTCCCTCCCAGCCGCCGAGGGTGACGGGCAACATCTGCTCGAAGGTACTTTTTACCTGGTCAAAGGTTTTCAGCGCCGCATCCTCCACCACCGTTTCCACAATCTCCACTGGCGCGAAGTAGTCAAAGCCCACCGTGCCGCTGTCATTGATGCGGAACTCAATCTCCTCCCCCGGCCACATCTGCTTGTTGAACTCCCCGCTCTGGTTCCAGCCATCCGCGTACTTCATCCCGCTGCTCTGGGTCAGGGGCACACCGTCTATCTGCCGGCAATAGCGCAAGATGTAGTAGTGGCCATAGCCAATTTTCCCGTCCTCATCCCGCCTCAGTATTTCCGTGTAAAGCCCGCCCTCCTTAAAAGCAAAGCCCGGCAGGCCAACCTGCTCCAAAAACGCCTCGGCCACCTGTTGGGCCTGTTCCTGGCTTATGGTCGTTTCCGGGTAAATGGGGGCAAACTCCGTATCCTGGCTAATCTGTAGCCCACCTGTCAGCACCGGGCTTGGCACCCCTTTCTCCTGCCAGTATGCATGGAGGTCTGTTACCGGAAAGTCAAATGCATACTGCATACTGCCCATACCATTGCCGAAACCGTCCCCGGAAAAATCTACGTCAGAACCCACCACTACGCTGCGAAAATGTATATGATTTTGGGGGCTGCAACGGTATTGGAGCTTATTGCTGTAGTCCGCGTTGTTTTGCACCCGTATGGTCTGGTAATTGCCGTCGGCCCCATCTGTGGCAGCGTCCAGGTAGGTATCCCCTTCGCTGCACAGGCTACCAAGCCACTGGTAGTAGTCTTCCTCGCCGGGGCTTTGGGCCGCCAATTCCTCCACCGTGTGTAACTGCCCGTCACAGGGGTACTGGGTCACATCAATGGCCACCGGCGCGCTTTCATACGCAGCCTGCAAGTCGTCAATCATCCCCTGTATCTCCTGGTTGTACCGGGCTATCTCCTCTTCCTTTTCCTCCTGGGTCAGCATTTCACTCTCCCGCGTCTGGGCCGCAAAGCTGTCCATCTCCTCCTTCAGTATGGCGATCTCCCGTTCCAGCTCCTTTTTTGTACGCTGCTCAAGGGCGCTGCCGCTATATAGGGTTTTATCACCTATCAGTGCCTGCCGCACCTGGTCAAAAAACGCCTGGCTTATTCTGTTCTGCCGCACCCGGTACACGCTGAGCGCCTCTACCTCAGGCACTTCTACCTGGGCGTCAATATTTACCGTTACCCCCAGTTCCGGGTTCTCCACGGTGGCCCGGTAGGTTTCCGTTTCTTTGGCCTGGGCCACCACTTCCCCGCCGGCCACCGCCTGGGAGCCCGTGCCCGCCGCTTGGGAGATCAGCTTATCCATATCCTTGTGGACCACGATAGAGCCTTCCGGGTCCTCCTGGCAGGCGGGCATGGCCAGCAAGGCCAGGCTGCACAGCAGGGCTGCCAGCCGTTTCCCCATGTTTTCCTGTTTCACAATGTTTCCTCCTCTTGCTGTTTTATTTTAGCATACCCCGTGGGGTTTCATCAAGTATTCAGGAAGATGTAAACAAAATGTAATCATCCGGGCCCTTTTACGGAAAGCCATACATTGTATACTTATACACATACAACACATATCAAAAATGCAGGTTCAGCTTATATGTTTTTGCACAATCCACATAAAATTGTTGAC
>CANOFK010000154.1 GCA_947565265.1 uncultured Clostridia bacterium
GTTGTTTGCTATACTGTAAATAGCAAAAAATAACCCCCAGGAGGTCGAAAAAATGAAAAAGGAACAGACGAACAATTTTACCGTTACCGACTTTGAACACGCGAAGGTTAAGGTGAAACAGGGCTGGGTGCAGGGCTATACGGAGGAGGCGCCCAACGGGACGCTAAAGATTTTTAAGGGCCTCCCCTTTGCCGCGCCCCCTGTAGGGGACCTGCGGTTCCGCCGCCCCCAGGACCCCGGTTGCTGGCGGGGCGTCCGCCGCGCCACCCAGTACAGTGCCGCTGCCGTGCAGGAGGTGCAGGAACTTGGGGAGGCAAAGGCAAACGTACATGGCGTGCCCCAGATGCTGGCGCCCTCCCAGTATGAGGAGGACTGCCTGTACTTAAACGTGTGGTCCCCGGCGGAAACCCAGGATGAAAAGCTGCCTGTATTCATCTGGGTACATGGCGGCGGCATGAACGCTGGCTCCGGCGTGGAGGTGGTGTGCACCGGCGAGGGGCTGACAGGCCGCAAGAAGGTGGTGATGGTCACCATCAACTACCGGCTGAACCTGTTTGGGTTCTTTGCCCACCCGGACCTGGCCGCCGAAGAGGAGGACGGCACCTATGGCAACTACGGGCTGTATGACATCCGCAAAGCCTGCCAATGGGTAAAAGAGAACATAGCGGCCTTTGGCGGCGACCCGGAGAATATCACAGTAGGCGGGCAGTCCGGCGGGGCCAGGGCCACAGGCTCGCTGCTGGTTTCCCCGCTGATGGAGGGGCTGGTTCAGCATATTTCCGTGGAAAGCGGGTTCCTGGTATTTGGGCAGGGCGGCCCCTGCCCCCGGGAGCAGGCGGAGGCGGCCTCCCAATGGCTGATGGAGGCGGTGGGCGCCAAGACCATCGATGACCTTAGGAAAAAGGACGCCTGGGAACTGTTCGACGCCTACCAGGCAGGGCAGCGCCCCGGTGTAGGGAATCCCTTTGGCAACAGCATCCGCTATTGCGTGGATGGCACCTTTATCCCCGACGACTACTTCAAGCTGCTGACAGAGGGCAGGATCAACGACTTTGACGTGATGATCGGTAGCTGCGCCCAGGAGATGCCAGTGCGCCAGGGGGCCGGGCTGCCAGTAGAGGAGTATAACGCCCACCTTAACGAGCACTTCGCCGGGGAGATACAGGCGCTACAGAAGTGGTATGCCGCAGTTGACCCGGTGCAGGCGGAAAAAGCCTGTTCCTCCCTTTCTTCTGACCTGATGGCAATGGGCTCCCTGTACATCGGCATGATGTGCCATAAGTACGGAAAACGGGCCTTTGTGTGGCAGATGAACAAGGAGAACGAAACACAGCGCGGCCATGAGTTGGGCTGCCCCCACTGCGCGGAGATGCCCTATGTGTTCGGCCGGGTGGATACCGGCGAGCGGGATCCCTTCTTCCCCTACCACTGGGTGGGGGCGGACTATGACTTTATGGAGCTTATCCAGGACTACTGGACCAGCTTTATGAAAACCGGGGATCCCAACACCGAAGGCCGCCCTGCCTGGAAAGCTTATGAAAACAATGGCGACGTGTGTGTGCTGGGGAACGACACGCATATGATGTCCCCTGAAGAGCAGGAGAAACTGCTGTACCTGTTCGCAAAAGTGACTGCGGAAGGGAAGGATCCGAAGGCTGTCAGCACCTACGGGATGCCGAAACTGAATTGAGCGCCGGTATACAGCCAGGCGGGCTTGTAGCCACAGGGCCGCACAGGCCGTGAACATGAAACATAGCTGCAAACCGCGTTGCAAACTTGCCCTGCAAGTTTTGGCTCCACTGAAACATCCTGTGGATATTATAGCATAATAGAGGGCCGGGGCGCAATGCCCTTCCAGCCGACAACAAGGGCCGCTGCTTTTTGCAGCGGCCCTTGTGTTGTGTGTCCCTTACAGGATCCCCCGCAGGAAGGAGGCAAGCTCGTCCGCCATTTTCTGATGGGTTTTGGCGGAAGGATGGTCGCAGGCCCCAAAGCCATCCAGGTAGTGCATGGGGCGGTACTTCATGCAGTAGACCTCCCTGTCCCCTGTATCGCGGCAGTAGCCCTCTACAAGCCGGAGGATGTCATCGTAAAAATAATAATTCATACTGCCCAGTGTGCAGACGATCTTCGTCTTGGGCCCATTGTGCGTGCGCAGGGCCTTTAAAAAGCGGAGATACCCCTCGGCGAAAAGGCGCTCCGGCTGGCTATGCCCACTGGTAATGGCCGCGTGGGCGTCATTGGTGCCCAGATTCACCACCACCGCCGCGTTCGGGTTTGCCTGGAAATCCCAGGGTTCCGGGCTGCTGTGGCCCAGTTTGTCGCAAACCAGCCGGTCGGTAAAGGGATACAATTCCTCCATGGCGTAGGGGACGATCTCCCCGCCATACCGGGCGGTAGATATCCCCGAAAAGCTTAGGGCACTGAAACCCAGCCCCAGGCTTTGGGCGGCCAAGTACCCGTAAGTATGCATAGCATCCTCGTGGCAGGAGAGGAACCCCTCGGTGCGGTTGTCGGCCAGGTTCCCAAACCCGCAGGTAATAGAATCGCCGATCACCTCCAGCCCCGGACTGTTTTGGGCCTCTGCCGGAAGGATCTCGCCCTCCAGGCGGACAGCGCGCAGCGCCGCAAAGGTCTTGTAGTTTTCCGTCAGCTTGACCACCTCTATTGTGTGGGGCTTTGCATCGGTGCCACTGTACAGCAGTACCCGGTTTTCCGGCCCGGTAAGGGCGTACTTCCGGGCATTCTGTACGTCGCCGTCTACAACCACCCCAACCATAGGCCAAGTGGGGCGCGTGGTGGGCTCGCTCTTCGGGAAACCGAACACCGGCTCATCGCCGTGGATGGCCGGGAGATCCGCCATAAGCAGTTCCCCCTGGAAACGGAACTTTAAGGACGCCCCCGTCCAGTTGAAATAGAGCAGGCCGCTTTCCGCGTCAAAATAGCAGCGGCCCTGGGTTTGGATTTGCGCCCGGAGTTCCGGGGCAGGTATTACTTTCATGGTACATCCTCCTTTCTGTGTCCCATTATAGCCGCAGCACGGCGGTGGGGATAGCAGAAAAATGAGCAAAACTATGAGCAATCTGATTTTCAGCCCCCGGAGAAACCGTGGTGGGCCTGTGTGCCGTTGGCTTTTATACGGCAGGTCGGGTTGTGGGTTTTGCCTCAACTTGCTGTCAGATAACAGATAATTATAATCAGGGTAACGGTGGAAAGCTGGACAGGAAGGCACTATACTTGACATATTAGCAGTAGTTTACCAGTAAAGGAGGAACAAGCATGAAGAAAGACATATCCCTGCGGGCCGGGACGCCTGATGACGGCAACCGGGACTACCTGCCCTTTTCCCTGATCGGGACAGACCGGGTGGTCAACGAGAACGGGAACAACTCCCAGCCCTACCCGGAACGGCTACAGGAGTTCCACGGCGTCCTAGCCGACGGCAGGGAGGACACCTGGTATGCGTACGTCCCCTCTACCTATGACCCGGCCAGGAAAGCGCCGTTGGTGATCAGCCTGCACGGGGGCCTGATGACCGGCTGGGGGCAGTGCGTATACAGCAGTTGGACCCTGCTGGCCGAGCGGGAGGGCCTGATCTGCGCCTTCCCGGATGCCAGCGAGATGATGTTCTGGTGCGTGGAGGGGATACCCCTATGCCGTAACCTTCCAACTGGACGGTATGCAGGATGAACCCCGGAACGGAAACCGCCCCATCCCGCTGGACAGAGCGCAGCAGGGTATCCGTGTCAATGCCGTGGCGTTCTGCCACGTCGCCGCCAACCAGGATATCCTTGGAGGAAAAGATGATGACGGGGCTCTCGTCGGTATAATTGGGCACAGGGCTCCGCTCCAGATAGGCGCGGATATTGAATAGGGAAAGGAGGGTTGCCCGCCCGTGGTTGTTCATCAGCACCATATAGGGGTCATACCCGTCAGAACTGGCAAACCAGGCGTCGTATTTTTCAAAGCCAAAGCCTTCTGGCTCCTTCCCCAGTTGGT
>CANOFK010000155.1 GCA_947565265.1 uncultured Clostridia bacterium
CTCTTTTCCTTATCGCAAAATTCTATTGCTTGGCAATCCATTGTCCTGTTTTTTTAGATCCCCCTAATACCCCGCCAAGAACCCCTTACTATCCCTGTAATATCCCCTTATAATCTCCCCCAAACAGCCCAAATCCCCCGTTTCCCCCCCCAAAATCCGCCCTGCTTTTCAACGCAAAGTGCATTTTTTGTGCACAATGCCCGCAAAAATCCCCCAGGAGGCCCATATGGACATAGGCACCCAACGCCGGCTGATCATCGAAATCGCCGCCCAAAATCTTGGCGCCACCGCCGAGTACCTCTGGCCCCGCACCCCGGAGGCTTTCGTCCTCCGGCACCCCGCCAATGGCAAGTGGTTTGCCGTAGTTATGCGGGTTTCCGGCCCCACCCTGGGCCTCCCCACCCCCGGCGAGGTGGACGTCCTCAACGTAAAATGCAGCCCCCTGCTCACCGGCTCCCTCCTGGCAGAGCCGGGCTTTTTGCCCGCCTACCACATGAACAAACTCCACTGGGTTTCCGCCCTATTGGACGGCCCCCTAACGGAAACCGCCCTCTCCCAACTGCTGGAAATGAGCTGCCAAAATGTAGCCCCCACCCCCAAAAAAGCCCGTAAAACCGGGGATTTTTAGCCCCAATCCCCCCGCCCTTCCCCGCAAAAAACCGCCGCAAAACCGGCAATTCTGAACAGGAGTGATACCCATATGGCAGCCAGCCAGGACTTCTCCACCGGCTCCGTCAAGCGGCAGATCATCGCCCAGGCCGTCCCCCTGACCGTCGCGCAGGTCGTGCAGCTTCTCTACAATGTAGTGGATAGGATCTACATCGGCCATCTACCTCTTGTGGGTGATGTTGCCCTCACCGGCCTAGGTGTCACCTTCCCCGTCATTGTGCTGGTTGCCGCCTTTACCAGCCTTTTCGGCAGCGGGGGAACCGCGCTGTTCTCCATCGCCCGCGGCCGCCGTGACGAGGAGGAAGCCTCGTGCATTCTGGGCAATGTTTTCGCCCTCCTGCTGCTTTCTTCCGGGGTCCTTTTCGCCCTCTGCTACCCGCTACGCCGGCCGGTTTTGCTGCTTTTCGGGGCCAGCCAGGCCTCTGTCCCCTACGCCGACCAGTACCTGCAAATCTACCTGTTCGGCACGGCCTTCTCCATGCTCTCCACCGGCCTGAACGGCTACATAAACGCCCAGGGTTTCCCCAAAACCGGCATGCTTACCACCATTTTGGGTGCCGCCATTAACATTGCCCTAGACCCGCTGTTTATCTTCGTTTTTGGCATGGGCGTGCGGGGGGCGGCGCTGGCCACCGTGCTCAGCCAGGCAGCCTCTGCCGGGTGGGTACTGCGGTTCCTTACAGGCAAAAAAGCCCTGTTGCGCCTCCGTGCCAGCCGGGTCAAAATCAGCCTAAAACGCACCAAAGCCATTGTAGCCATCGGTATGCCCGGCTTTGTGATGCAAGGTACCAACAGCCTGGTACAAATCGTATGCAATAACCAGTTGCAAGCATTTGGTGGCGACCTGTACGTAGGCATTATGACCGTGCTCAACTCCGTGCGGGAGATCCTCTCCTTGCCGGTTATGGGCATCAGCAACGGGGCGCAGCCCGTTTTAGGGTTCAATTATGGCGCAAAAAAGCCCCATCGTGTCAAAGAGGGGATCCGTTTCACGTCCGTGCTGGGCATCCTTTACACCCTGCTGGCCTGGGGCGTAGTCATGCTCATTCCCCGCCAGATGATCGGCATTTTCTCCAACGATGCCCAAATCGTCCACACCGGCGCGCATATGCTGAACCTCTACTTCTTTGGGTTCTTTTTCATGGCCTTCCAGTTTGTAGGGCAAACCACCTTTCAATCCTTAGGCAAGGCCAGACAGGCCATTTTCTTCTCCCTGTTCCGCAAAGCCTTTATCGTGGTGCCGCTGACCCTCCTGCTGCCCGCCATTGGCTTTGGCGTAGAAGGGGTATTCCTGGCTGAGCCCATCTCCAACGCCATTGGTGGGCTGGCCTGTTTCCTTACCATGTGGTTCCTGATCTACCGTAAGCTATAAACGGTTGAAACGATCGCATATTTCAAGGTTGAAACCAACCGTATTCATCAGTAAAAGTGCCGCGGGATCCTTCCCGCGGCACTTTTTTTGTAGATTATGATAGCTGCTCTAAAATGGAGTAGCCGATGGTCCCTTCCGGCATAGGTACGCCGAAATTAGCGGCAATGGTCGCCCCGATAACCGCAAAGCTATCCGCCGTACCCAAGGGTCCGTGCCTGCTCATCGCGGGGGCATACAGCAGCAAGGGGGTTCGCTCCCGCGTATGGTCGGTACCCCGGAAAGTGGGGTCGTTTCCGTGGTCGGCTGTGACCATCAGCAGGTCATCCTGCCCCATACGGCGAAGGAGCTCGCCCAGCTTTTTGTCAAAGCGCTCCAGTTCGGCAGCATATCCCTGGGGGTCACGGCGATGGCCCCATAAGGCGTCAAAGTCCACCAGGTTCACGAAACAGAGCCCCGTAAAGTCCCGCTCCATCAGCGCTAAAACCTGCTCCATGCCGTGGACAGAACTTTGGGAATGGTTCGCCTCTGTGAGCCCCTCCCCGTCGAAAATATCGTAAATCTTCCCCACGGAGATCACGTCCAGCCCCGCCCCTTTCAAGGCGTCCAGGCAGGTTTTCCCGTAGGGTTTCAGGGCATAATCATGGCGGTTGCTGGTGCGCTTAAACTCGCCCCGCTTTCTGCCCACATAGGGCCGGGCGATCACCCGGCCTACCCGCCATTCCTCCCGCATGGTCAATTCCCTGGCAATCTGGCAGCAGCGGTACAGTTCCTGCAACCCAAACGTTTCCTCGTTGCCGCATATCTGTAGTACTGAGTCGGCTGAAGTGTAGACAATCATATGTCCCTTCTCAATTTCTTCCTCCCCCAACTCGTCCAGTATTTCTGTACCGCTGGCACTTTTATTGCCGATGATCTGCCGCCCCGTCCGGCGGGACAGTTCTGCAATCAGTTCCGGTGGGAAACCCGTATCGGTAAATGTGCGGAAGGGCTGGGTAACAGAAAGGCCCATCATCTCCCAGTGGCCGGTCATGGTGTCCTTGCCATTGCTGGCCTCTTCCAGGGCCATATGGTAGCCCAAAGGATGCTCCACCGGCGGCAATCCCGGCACAGGGCGCAGGTTTGCTATCCCCAGCCGGCACAGGTTGGGGATACACAGGCCAGCAGCCCCAGCTATGTGGCCCAAGGTGTCCGCCCCCTCGTCCCCAAACCGGACCGCATCCGGCATGGCCCCAATGCCTAAGGAGTCGATTACGATCACAAAGACCCGCTTATACCGTTTCATCGCTATGCCCTCTTTAGGCAATTTCCAGGGCAATCTGCATCATGTCCCGGAAACTCACCTGCCGCTCTTCTGCCGAAAGCCCTTCCCCCGTGGAAGGGTTGTCAGAGATCGTCAGCAGGCACAGGGCCCGCTTGCCTGCCCGGGCCGCATTCATGTAAAGGGCGGCAGCCTCCATCTCCACAGCCAGTACGCCCATCTTCTGCCAGGCCTGCAACGCGCCGGTGTTGTCTGAATAGAACACATCGGAGGACAGGATATTGCCCGCCACGGTTTTGATACCCAGCCGCTCACCGGCCTCTGCGGCAGCCCGGGCCAGGCTGAAATCAGCAATAGGCGCAAAGGTACCGGGCAACTGGTACTGGGCGGCATAGTTGGAATCCGTGCTGGCCCCTACGCCGATGACCACATCCCGCAGCCCGGCCTTTTCACTAAGGGTACCGGCCGAGCCGACGCGGATGATCTGCTCTACCCCGTAAAAATGGAACAGCTCGTACGTGTAAATCCCCACTGAGGGCATACCCATGCCGCCACCCATCACAGTGACGGGCTTACCCTGGTAGCTGCCGGTATAGGCCAGCATATTGCGCACAGTGTTCACACAGGCCGCCTCTGTCAGAAAGGTTTCCGCGATAAATTTAGCCCGCAGGGGGTCGCCGGGCATCAGGACTGTG
>CANOFK010000156.1 GCA_947565265.1 uncultured Clostridia bacterium
TTAAGTGGATGCAGGAGAAGTATCCCGGCCGGTTTGTGCTGTGCCTGGGCTTTGTGCCGGAGTTGTCCCGGAAGATCTACGCGGGGGCGGATATCTTCCTGATGCCCAGCAAGTCGGAGCCCTGCGGGCTTTCCCAGATGATCGCCCTGCGGTACGGCACCATCCCGGTGATACGGGAAACCGGCGGGCTGAAGGATTCCATCACCGACAGCGGCGACGGGGTGGGCAATGGCTTTACCTTTATGACCTACAATACCGGGGATATGCTGCACAGCCTGCACCGGGCCATTTACGCCTATAACTCTGACAAAGAGGGATGGGGGATGCTGGTGGACCGGGCCATGGGCTGCGACAACAGTTGGGGGAAATCTGCCGGGGAGTATATTAAGCTGTATAAGCAGATTATGGAGAACTGACCGTTTGCCAAAAACCGCCGGCCTCCCTAGGGGGGCCGGCGGTTTTTGGCGCGGGGGATTGACCTTGACTTTTGGACGGGTGGGGAGTATAATGGGCGTAGCATTTTGCAAGAGAGGGACCGACCATATTCAGAAAAGAGGTTGAAAAAATGGAAGAGAATAAAAGCACCATGGCCAAGGAACTGGCAGAAAAGCTGCTGCTGGACCGGGCCAAGCCGGCCAGGGAAGCCTGCGCGGCCAACATTGGCAAGGCGATGGACTTTGCCGAGGGGTACAAGGATTTTATCGACGGGGCCAAGACCGAGCGGGAAACGGTGGACTGGGCCGTGCAGGCGGCCAAGGCTGCCGGGTTCCAGGCGTTTGACCCCAACGTGAAGTACAGCGCCGGGGACAAGGTGTATTACAACAACCGGGGCAAGGCCATGTGCCTGGCGGTGATTGGGAAAAAGGGCGCGGCCCAGGGCGTGCGCATTGCCGCTGCCCACATTGACAGCCCGCGGATCGACCTGAAACCCATACCGCTGTACGAGAGCAACGAACTCTGCCTGCTGAAAACCCACTACTATGGCGGCATCAAGAAGTACCAGTGGGCGGCCATCCCGCTGGCACTGCACGGGAAGATCGTGCGCCGGGACGGCAGCGAGGTGGTGGTGAACATCGGCGATAACCAGGGGGACCCCCAGTTCTGCATCACCGACATTTTGCCCCACTTGGGGAAAGACCAGAGCGTGAAAAAGCTGGGCGAGGCCTTTACCGGCGAGGATTTGAACGTGCTGGTGGGCAGCCTGCCCCTGGACAAAGAGGGCGAGCAACTGTATAAGCTGAACGTGATGAAGATACTCAACGAGCAGTATGGCATTGTGGAGGGGGATTTGATCTCCGCCGAGCTGGAGTTTGTGCCGGCCTTTAAGGCGGCGGACGTGGGCTTTGACCGGAGCATGGTGGGCGCTTACGGCCACGACGACCGGGTGTGCGCTTACCCCGCTTTGCAGGCCCTGTTTGACTGCGAGGCCCCGGAGAAAACCTCTTTGGTGGTGCTGGCGGACAAGGAGGAGATCGGCAGCGTGGGCAACACGGGGCTGGCCTCTGAGTATATGAACTACTTTGTGGCGGATTTGGCCGAGGCCGAGGGCCAGAACCCCCGCCGGGTGTGGAGCCAGTCCAGTTGCCTCTCCGCCGACGTGACGGCGGCGCTGGACCCCACCTATATCTCTGCCTATGAGCCGGGGAACTCCACCTACCTGAACCGGGGCGTGGGCATTGCCAAGTACACCGGCAGCCGGGGCAAGGGCGGCAGCAACGACGCCTCTGCCGAGTTTTTGGGCTGGGTGCGGCGCGTGCTGGACGACGCGGGCGTGCTGTGGCAGATTGGCGAACTGGGCAAGGTGGACCAGGGCGGCGGCGGCACCGTGGCCTATGACGTGGCCCGGCTGAACGCGGACGTGATCGACATTGGCGTGCCGGTGCTGTCCATGCACTCCCCCTTTGAGGTGATCTCCAAGATCGACCTGTTTAGCGCGTATCAGGCTTTTAAAGCCTATTTTGAGGCGGAATAAGCCCGGTTTGGCGGGCCCGCCGGCCGGTTGAAGGGGCCTGCGCTTGGGCGTGGGGCGGCAACCGGCAGGAAAAAAGAAAAAGGCTGGCCGGACAAAACCTGTCCGGCCGGCCTTTTTGTTTGGGGGGAAGTTAGAGGCCCAGCACCAGGCGGGCGATGTTGAAGTAGATGGTGAGGGCGACGGCATCTACAATGGTGGTGACCAGGGGGCTGGCCATTACGGCGGGGTCGAACCCCAGGCGCTTGGCCAGCACGGGCAGGCTGCTGCCCACCAGGTTGGCCACCAGCACCACGGCCATAAGGGTGATGCAGACAACGGCCGCTACCGGGAGGCCCACCCGGTCAAAGAGCATGAGCTTGGCAAAATTGGCCACGGCCAGGGTGCCGCCGTTGAGCAGGGCCACGGCGCTCTCTTTGAGGAGCATACGGGGCACGTCGGCGTAGCGGATCTCCCCCAGGGAGAGGCCCCGGATGATGGTGACGGAACTTTGCCCGCCGGAGTTGCCGCCGGTATCCATGAGCATGGGGATGAACCCGGTGAGCACCATGCTGGCGGCCAGGGCCCCCTGGTAGGCGCCGATAATGGCGCTGGTGAAGGTGGCGGAGATCATCAAAAACAGCAGCCAGGGAACCCGGTTGCGCCAGGTTTCCCACACGCCGGTTTTCATGTAGGGGCGGTCGGAGGGGGCGATGGCGGCCATTTTCTCAATGTCCTCGGTGGCCTCCTCCTGGATGACGTCGATGGCGTCGTCTACGGTGACAATGCCGACCAGGCGCTCTTCGGCATCGACCACAGGTAGGGCCAGGAAGTCGTAGCGGCTCAGTTGGCGGGCGGCTTCCTCCTGGTCGGTGTGGGTGTTGACAAACTTGATGTTGGTTTCCATGATGTTGCGGATGACCTGGCCTTTATCCGCCAGGAGCAGGTCCTTGACCGTGACGATGCCCTCCAGCTTGCGGCGGCTGTCGGTAACATAGCAGGTGTAGATGGTTTCCTTCTCTACCCCGGTGCGGCGGATGCGCTCGAAAGCCTGTTCCACGGTCATGCTGCGTTTCAGGTCTACGTACTCCATGGTCATGATGCTGCCGGCGCTGTCCTTGGGGTAGTTGAGCACCTGGTTGATCATTTTGCGGGTGTCCGGGTCTACATGGCGCAGGATTTTTTTGACCACATTGGCGGGCATTTCTTCGATCATGTCTACGGTGTCATCCAGGAAAAGCTGGTCCATAACATCGTCCAGCTCCCGGTCACTGAAACCCTGTACCAGCAACTCCTGGGCCTCGGCGGACATATAGGCGAAGGCGCCGGCGGCCAACTCTTTGGGGAAGAGGCGGAATACAACGGGCATTTTTTGCCCGGAGAGCTCTTCCAGCAGGGCGGCGGCATCTGCAGGGTTGAGGCCCTTGAGCAGGGCCCCGGCCTGGGGGTATTTCCGTTCCTCCAGCAGGGCGTTGAGCCGGGGGAGGGTTTGGGCGGCGATTTGGTTTTCCATTTTGTGTACCTCCTTTGCTTTGGGGGCCGGGCATAGGCGCCCGGAGAAGTACACAGCGCAAACCGGTGGGGCCACCAGAACACGCGGCCCGGCTATGGCCAGGGCGCCATGGAGATATGACGGCAGGCGAGCCGGGTAAGCGGTTCTTGCGGTTCGGCGCTGTCGCTACTTCGTGGAACGCTCACACTTGCTCACCTCACAATTTGTGGATTTATTGGGGACGCTGCCCCCTCCCTATGGTATCGCGTTTTGGCCTAATTGTCAAGCCGAAACTGTTGCCAAGAATTGGGCTTTGCCTCCGGCGGCCGAAGAGTTGGCTGCGCCAACTCTGGGGTGTTGCCTCCGGCGGCGCAGAGTTGGCTGTGCCAACTCTTGGGCGTTGCCCCTTGGGAATCCCCACCACTTTTGAAAAAGTGGACAAAACTTTTATGTTTCGCTTTTTTGTTGTTTGGGTGGTGACTTTGGAGTGTTGTGGCTTAGGGGCTTTGCCCCTAAGAACCCCACCACCTT
>CANOFK010000157.1 GCA_947565265.1 uncultured Clostridia bacterium
GGCCCCACAGGGGGGAGGGGGAGCGTTAGGCGGGGGTAACGGAGAGAACGGTGAGGAGGTGGGCGGAAACGGTGAATTTGACTTCCAGGTGGGCGAAACGCATACCGTAGACCCGGAGGGGGTCGGCGTGGTAGTGGGGGCGGGGGTCGGCGGCCAGGACGGCGGTGAGGGCCTGCCGGTGTTGGGGCGGCACCTGGGCCAGAAGGTCAGGGGGAAAATCGACGGTAAGGGGCTGCCAAGGGTTGGCATCGGTAAAACCGCCGGTTGCGGCAGGGTGGCAGTCGGCGGTGGGGAGGTAGGGCTTTACGTCAAAGATGGGGGTGCCGTCCACCAGATCGGCCCCGCGCACCAGCAGGCGGGGGGCATCCGGGCCGGTATAATCCACCTTTTCCAGCTCCACACAGGACAGGCCCAGGGGGTTGGGCCGGAAGGGCGACCGGCTGGCAAAGACCCCTACCCGCCGGTTGCCCCCCAGCCGGGGCGGCCGCACGGTGGGCGACCAGCCTTTGGCCCGGTCAAACTGCCAGATCAGCCAGAGATGGGAAAAGCCCTCGATGCCCCGGAAAGCCTCGCGGGCACGGTAGGCGGGCTGGAAGATCACCCAGGCTTGCAGGCTGCCGATGAGCCCGCTTTGCCGGGGGACACCGAATTTTTCGGGGAAAGGGCTTTGGATGGTGGCGATGGGGTGCAGTTCCATAGGGGCCTCCTTATGGGTGGGGTCAGGGGCTGGCGGCCAGCCACTGGCCGGCTTGCCGGAAAACGATTTGCAGCCCGGCGGCATCTACGCCCTCTGGCAGGTAGGCGGTGAAGGCCACGGTGGGGGCGGGGGCACCGGTATCGGTGGGCTGGGCCTGGTACACCTGGCCGGTGGGAAGGGCCAGGTAGACGGGGGAATCGCTGTCACAGGGGGTGGGAACGGCACCTGTGACCCGGCTATAGCCGGGGAGGTTGGCCGCGGGTTCGGCGGTGAGGGTGGCGGGGGCCGGGCAGGCAGCGGCCGGGCCGGGGAGCGTGGCGGTGGGCGCCGGGAGCAGGAAGGGGGCCTGGGCCAGCAGGGGGAGGTTGCGCTCGACGATCTCGACCACTACATAGCGGGCATCTGACTGGGAGATCAGCAGCATATTGTAGGGCATGGCCCGCGAGAAGAGGGCGGCGGAAAAGCTCTCGGCCATAAGGCTGTGCAGGGCGTTGCCGAAGGAGTCCCGGAACATCAGCAGGGGGGCGGTGGAGGCGGGGCCGGTGGTTTCGATGCGCAGGTCGTCCACATCCCGGATGGGGCGGGCGTAGCGGAAGGACAGGGGCTGGGTGAAGGTGAATTCCTGCTCCAGCAGGCCGGAGGCGGGGTAGAGCATTTCGTGCAGGTCCCCCCGGTGGGTGGGCTGGTAGCCGCCGGCCTTTTCAAAGGCGGCGCCGGGCAGGCCCAGCGCCTGTAGGAGCACATCATGGGCCAGGGCCGCGCCTTGGTTGGTCCAGTGGGAGTCGGTGGCAAAGTAGAGGATCTCCTCCTGGGCGCGGAAGGAGGCGAAGAGATCGGCATAGGCTACGCCCTGCCCGGCCAGGGCCTCGGCCACAGGGGCGGTATAGGCCTGGGGCGCGGCCTGGGCTTGCAGGGCCGGGAGCAGGAACTGGGGGTACAGGCTGGCTTTATTGGGGGCAATGGTGAAGAGGAAAGCGGCCCCCTGGCTTTCGGCATAAGCCTGGGCCTGCGAGAGGGAGGCGGCGATGCAGGTGCTTTGGCGGGGGCTGAGGGTGGCGGCGCCGGTAAAGCCGTCCAGGGTTTCGGCGTAGTAGAGCCAGCCCTCTTGCCCCAGCGCCACGGCGGGCTGGGCGGAGGTGTGGAACAGCGTGGCCTTTAGGGTGGAATCGGCGGTGATGAGGGCGGGGCGGAAGGCAAAGCGCTGGGAGAACCAGCCGGCGGCATCGGAGAGAAACTGGGGGTTCAGGGAGCCGTCCGGCCGGGTGAGGGCGGGGGCCGGCGCAGGGCTCTCGTTGCCTACGGTGGGGCTGGGGCCTGTAATCAGCAGGCCCGCTGTGGGCAGTAGGCATATGGCCAGAAACAGGGCAGTGAAAAGCCGGTAGAAGGTTTTTTTCATGGGAAACCTCTTGAAGGGGGGGATTTGGTGCCTCCGGCGGCGGAGGCACAGGGGTGGGTTAAAAGCGGAAGTAGATGAAGGGGTTGAACTGGGCGCCGGAGAGGTTGAGGATGCACAGGGCCAGCAGGCAGGCGGCGCAGAGGTAGGAGCCGGCCTGGAGCAGGGCGGCGGGCCGGCCGGGGCGCTGGGCCAGGGCCTGGACCTTGGGCAACACCGGCAGGGAGAACAGGCAGGCCGCGGCGGTGGTGAACAGGTTAAGAGGGGTCAGCATAGCCCGCAGCAGGCTGCCGCTTTGGGCGGTGGAGGGGAAAGCGGCGGCCATCGCTGCAAAAAAACGGCCCGCCTGGGGGAGGGTTTCGGCCCGGAAGAGCACGAAACCCAACAGCACCACCAGGAGTGTAAGGGGCCGCCACAGGGCCCGGCGCAACTTGCCCGGCGGGGGCAGGAGGCCCTCGACGATAATAAACAGGCCATGCCAGAGGCCCCAGAGGACGAAGTTCCAGGAGGCGCCATGCCAGAGGCCGGTGCAGAGGAACACCAGGCATTTGTTTAACTGGGTGCGCAGGCGGCCCTTGCGGTTGCCGCCCAGGGGGATGTAGAGGTAGTCCCGGAACCAGGAGGACAGGGAGATGTGCCAGCGCCGCCAGAACGCCTGGATGGAGGGGCTGGCAAAGGGGTAGAGGAAGTTCTCTTGAAAGCGGAACCCGAACATTTGGCCAAGGCCAATGGCCATATCGCTGTAGCCGGAGAAATCGAAATAAATTTGCAGGCTGTAGCACAGGGCGCCCAGCCAGGCTGCGGGGGCGCTCAGGGCGCTGCCGGGGGCAAAGGCCAGGTCTGCCATATAGCCTACGGTATTGGCCAAAAGCAGCTTTTTGGACAGGCCCAGGATGAACCGGCGCACCCCCTGGGCGGTAAGGGCCGGGGTGGTCTGGCGGCTGTCAATCTGGCGGCTTACATCATGGTACTTGACGATGGGGCCGGCGATCAGCTGGGGGAAAAAGGAGATGTAGAGGGTGAGTTTGAGCAGGCTGCGGCTGGTAAGGCGGGGGTCGCGGTAGCAATCGATCACATAGGACAGGCCCTGGAAAGTGAAAAAGGAGATGCCTACCGGCAGGGCAATGCCCGGCAGGGGCAGGGAGAGCCCCAGGCCGTTGAGGGTGGAAACCGCGAAACCGGCGTACTTGAACAGGCAGAGCAGCCCCAAGTTGACGGCCACCGCCCCGGCCAACACCCCCCGGCGGGCCCGGCGGCCAGGGGCCAGCAGCAGGCCGGCCAGGTAGTTGACCAAAACGGAGGCCAGCAGCAGGAGGACATAGACCGGCTCGCCGAACGCATAGAAGAGCAGGCTGAGCAGGGCCAGCAGGGCGTTTTTGGCGGTATGGGACCAGGCGCCCCGGCCGGGGATGAGCCGGTAAAGGAGGAAGGCCCCTGGCAAAAAGGCGAAGAGGAAGGCGGGGGAACTGAATACCATGGCCGCTTAGGAGATATCGTTGATGGTTTCGGCGCCGTCTAGGCGGTAGGTGTAGACGGTGAAACCGTCGTAGTAGAGGACACCGTCCTCACCGGGGCCGAAACAACTGGGGCCGTAGTCGCTGCCGCTGGGATAGCCGTAGACCGCATAGAGGGCGTTGACATCGCTGCCGATAAAGCTGCTGGGGTCGGCGGGGGGGTCGGGCTCCTGGCCGCCGTCCGGATCCGGGTCGTTGCCGGAGGGCTCGATCCACACCTGGCCGCCGGTATCGCCGCCGTCGGGCTCCGGGTCAGGCTCCGGCTCCGGGGTGGGCTCCTCGGTGGGGACGGGGGTGGGCTCTTCGGTGGGCTGGGGCGTGGCGGTGGCTTTGGGGCTGGGGGACGCCTTTTTGGGCGTGGGGG
>CANOFK010000158.1 GCA_947565265.1 uncultured Clostridia bacterium
GGGCGGGGCCGCCGGGTGGACAGGCTCTCGTCCCAGCCCTCCAGGGGGTTCCGCCGGGGGGGCTCGCCGGTAGAGTAGGAACTGACGTCTTCAAAATTTCCATGATCCCACAGGTCCCGTGGGGTACGTTTCTCCCGCCGGGGTGGCTGCTCTCTTGCCATGCCGCCGCCTCCTTTCCACTTCTTCGTTCCAGGGCTCTCAGGGCTTTGTAGGGGCTCAGGTTTCCCGTACCCGGGCACCCAGGTCAGCCAGGTCCTCGGAGAGGCGCTCGTAGCCCCGGCGGATGTGGCCGGTACAGCCCACCTGGGTACGCCCCTGGGCTGCCAGCCCGGCCACCACCAGCGCCGCCCCGCCCCGCAGGTCGGCGGCCTCTACCGCCGCGCCGGTGAGGCGGCTGACGCCCTCTACCACGGCTACTTTGCCCTCTACCTTGATTTGGGCGCCCATGCGCCCCAAGCCCTCGGCATGGCGGTAACGGTTTTCGAATATGTTCTCCACAAACACGCTGGTGCCCTGGCCTACCGCCGCCATTGCCATGATCACCGGCTGGGCGTCGGTGGGGAAACCCGGATAGGGCATGGTGCGGATATGTTTGACTGCCCCCAGCCGCCGGGGGGCCATGATGTTCAGGCAGCCGCCCAACTGGCGTACCTCACAGCCGGACTCCTCGAAGGGGGGCAGCATGGGTAGGATGTGGGCGTTGTCCACGTCCCGAAGGGTGATATTGCCCCCTGTTACCGCAGCGGCGGCCATATAGGTGACGGCGGCAATGCGGTCGGGCATCACCCGGTGCTCGCAGCCGAACAACTCTTTGACCCCGTCGATGATGACGCAGCTCTCCCCCGCCCCATAGACCCGGCCGCCACAGCGGTTCAGGTACTCGCACAGGTCGCTGATCTCCGGCTCGCGGGCGGCATTGGCGATGATGGTGGTGCCCTTGCTGCACACCGCGGCCAGGATCAGGTTTTCGGTGGCCCCCACGCTGGGGAAGGCCAGGGACACATAGGCCCCCTGGATGCCGTTGGGCGCGGCGCAATCCAGCCAGCCGCCGCTTTCGTCGATTTGCACCCCCAGCCGCCGCAGGGAGGACAGGTGCAGGTCAATGGGCCGGGGGCCCAGCTCGCAACCGCCGGGGGAGCACAGCCGGGCCCTGCCGCAGCGGGAGATCATGGCCCCCAGGAACACAATGGAGGAGCGCATCCCCCGCATGAGCTCTTCCGGGATCTCGCAGCGGGCCACGGCGTTATCTACCACCAGGTCGTGGCCGTCCCTCCGGCAGCGGCAGCCCAGATGCTCCAGAATACGCAGGGCCGTGTCCACGTCGGAGAGGTCCGGGCAGTTGCGCAGCACGGTTTGGCCCTTGCACAGCAGGGCCGCCGCCAAAAGGGGCAGGGTGCTGTTTTTTGCCCCTTGTACCTTGATTTCCCCGCAGAGTTCCGCGGGGCCGTCGATCATGATCATACAGAACACCTCACTCCGGTAAGATATGCCATTTTATGAAGTGTTCCTGATTTTGTGCGGGGTGGCTACCGGCCTGCCGGCCCGGCCGGCCCCAGGTTCTCCTCCTTGTGGAAAAAGGCCCGCTCCAGCCGGGCGTACTCCTGGGGGGTGCAGGCCGCCCGGCACCGGGCCTGGCCCGCCGCCGGTTTCTCCAGCGGGGCGGGGTTGTCCCGCAGTTTTATAATGGGATATTCCATCTTGCCTGTCCCCTTTCCCTGGGCGGCCGGCCATCAGGTGGCTTTGGCCGCTTTTTTTATCTCCCGGTATATGCGCTCGCTGGCGTCGATGATCTCCATTTTGCCGGCGTTCTCCCCCAGGCTTTGCAGGCGGGCGGGGTCGCCGAGGATTTTCTCCACCTTTTTCCAGAGGGCCTGGCCGGTCAGATCCTTTTCTTCGATGATCTCCGCCGCGCCCCGGCGCACCAGGGCCATGGCGTTGTGGAACTGGTGGTTCTCCGCCACATTGGGGGAGGGCACCAGGATGGAGGCTTTGGCCTTGGCCTCGATCTCCGTGAGGGTCATGGCCCCGGCCCGGCCGATGACCAGGTCGGCCGCGGACAGGCACTGGGGCATATTGTCGATGTATTCCAGCAGGCGGATGTGGGGGTTTTTGTCTATGTCCAGCCCGAATTCTTTTACTTCTCCCAAAAACGCCTGGTCATGGGCGCCATAACCGTGGATGTGCTGGTATTTGCCAGTTTTCGCGCTTTCGGCCAGCATATAGGCGGCTGCCCGGTTGAGGGCCGAGGCCCCCAGGCTGCCGCCAAAGGACAGCACCAGCGGGCGGCTGTCCAGGCCCAGCGCCTTGCGGGATTCCTCCCGCTGGGCGGCCAGCACCTCGCCCCGCACCGGGTTGCCGGTGACCACGCAGTTGACGGAGCCGGCAAAATAGCTTTTGGCGTCCGGCACGGCCAGCATAACGGTTTTGACGGACTTGGCCAGCATTTTGGTGGTGACGCCGGGGTAGGCGTTGGACTCGTGGATGACACAGGGCACGCCCATACGGGCGGCCTCCCAGATGACCGGGCCGCTGACGTAGCCGCCGGTGCCCACACAGACATCGGGGGCAAAGTTTTTGATGATGCGCTTGGTTTCCGCGGCAGCGGCAAACATACGCCGGATGGTGAGGAAATTGCGCTTGACATTTTGCAGGGTCGGCTTGCGCTGGAACCCGGAAATGGTGATGAACGCCATCTCGTAGCCCGCCCGCTGCACCAGGCGCTCTTCCATGCCGCCCCGGTTGCCCACGTAGAGGATCTGCGTATCGGGCTCTTTTTTCTTCAAGTACCCGGCCACCGCCAGGGCCGGGTTGATGTGTCCGGCGGTGCCTCCGCCGGTCAATAGTACCTTCATAGCTTGCGCCCTCCCTTAGTATGTTCCGGCTGCCAGGGTGATGGTGTTCTCCCAGCGGCCCAGTATGTCTACGCCGGCAAAGCCCGCCGCCTGAAACGCCTGGATTTCGTGCTCTACCGTAAGCGGGGTGTCAAAGTGGTAAAACGCCCCTTCCGGGATACCCTGCTCTTTTTTCAGCCGCAGCAGTTCCTGGCGCAGGGCGGTTTCCGCCTCCTCGGAGGGGGCGAAGTAGTCGGTCAACACGAACCGGGCCCCGGATTTCAGGGCTTGCCGCAGTTTGGTGTAAAGGGGGATCTTCTCCGCCTGGGTGAAGTGGTGGAGGGATTCCACCGACACCGCCCCGTCAAATCCCCCGCCAAAGGGGACGTCGAAATAGGAGCCGCAGATCAGGGTGACGTCCCTTTCGGGGAATTTCTCCCGCAGCCGCGCCAGCATCCCTGGAGCCAGGTCAATGCCCGTGACCCGGGCGGTGGGGTTGCGCTGGAAGTACCAGCCCAACTCCAGCCCGGTGCCGCAGCCCAGGTCCAGGATCCGCGCCCCGGGCTCCGCCGGCAGCAGGCTGGCCGTAAAGGGGTAAAAATCCGCCGCGCTTTCAATGGCGGTTAACTGGTGCTCCTCATAGCCTTCCAGCCGGTTTTCAAAAAATTCGCCCATCTTTTCCAGCATTTTCCCACTCCGTTCTTTTGCTTAATATGGCCGCCTTTGACAGGCGGGCCCTGTGCCGTGCTTTTTGCGGGCTAGGTGCGTTCCACATTGGCGCTGCGTGAGATGTTCAGCAAAATGCCCATCTCGCCCAGCAGCATGACCAGGGAGGTGCCCCCCGCGCTGAAAAAGGGCAGGCTGATGCCTGTGTTGGGGATGGTGTTGGTGACCACGCAGATATTGAGCACCGCTTGCAGGCCCACCTGGAAGGTGAGCCCCAGCCCCAGCATGGTGCCGAACCGGTCTTTGGCGTGCAGGGACACGTACACCCCCCGCCAGATCAGCAGGGCAAAGAGCAGCATGATCACCAGCGCCCCCACCATGCCCAGTTCCTCGCAGACAATGGCAAAGATGAAGTCGTTCTGGGGCTTGGGCAGGTACATATATTTCTGCCGGGACTGGC
>CANOFK010000159.1 GCA_947565265.1 uncultured Clostridia bacterium
GCCACTTTCGATGTTCGCTTTGCGAAATCGAGCAAAAAGGCGGCGTTTTCGATTTTTCAAACAAGCCCTAGTCCTCGCCTGTCCAGTCCACGTCGTACTTGCGCTCCACGGCAAACTTCATCAGCTTGCCTTCCGGGGTAAAGTTCAGGTCATACGAGTACTCCAGGCCATACTTCAACCACATATTCTCGTCGCCGGTCCAGTCCGGGAAACGCTCCCCGGCCAGTTCCCTGGTCCATTCCGTCACCGGGGTGCCGTCAAAGGCAATGGCCCCCAGCACGTTTGGGTCCTCCTCCGACGCCATGCTAAACTCCAGCCGGGCGATCACCGCCTCGCCCATAGGCACAGCCTCCTCCTCCGTCACAAAGGAGATATGGGCAAACACCGAGTCGCTGATCCACACGCTCCCCCCGGAATAGTAGGCGTTTGCCTCCAGCATCTGGGTGGGGTCTACCACAATCTGCTCGTAATTCTCGTCGCTCACCGTAACCTCAAGCCCCTTGTCCAGCAGGGCCTGCAAGGTGGTTTCCCCTACGCGCACCTCTGTCCCGTCCAAAGAAACCGGGTATAGGGTTTCTTCCGCCTTGGGGGCCGCCTCCTGCCCGCAAGCGCCTAGGGCCAGCATGGCCAGCACCGCCAAAGTAAGTACCAGTATGTTCACCGCTTTTTTCATGTTCATCCTCCTGCTCTTTTTTCCTTCAACCGCTTAATAGTCAAATTGCCAAAGTTGCTCAGCCCATGGCCTCCAGCATCGCCCGGGCCTTGGGGCAGCGTTTCTGTATAAGTTCCTGGGCCGCCTTTAGCTGTTTGGTACTTTCCAGGTAGATCTTTGCCTCGGACGATTTCGCCGCCGAGGTCGTCCCGTCCCGGTAGTCCACCGTCAGCGAAACCCCCACCCCCAGGTTTTGCCGCACCCGGGTGTCCCCCAAGTTATAGCCCACCCGGGCCGTTTCCTCTTTCACGCGCAGGCGCTGCATATCTGCCACCCGGAACACCTGGCAGCCCCCCCGAAAGTACAGCCAGTAGTCCGGCCCCACCGTAAGCCGGGCCGGGTATTTGTCCGAGGCCCCGTTTAAAAAATCCAAGGTGCCGCATTGGGGTGCCTGCCGGGCAAAGCCCGCCTGGTCGGGGGCGCCCAGTTTCTCAAAGGTGCCCTCATAGCTTTTGCGCACCTTTTTCATGCTGACGCTGCGGGTCTGCACCCAAAAACAAAGCCATACAAACGCCGCAATCCCCACGCCAATGGGCAGGTGCACCCGCAGCACATAGGGCCATGCATAGCCCACGCCAAAGCCCAGGGCCACCATGCCCGCCACACAAAGCGCCATCCACAGGGGCACCTTTTTCATCAGCCGCCGGTTAAACGCCCGAAACACCACCTCATAGCTGTCCATCTCCCGGTCCAGCCATTCCTTCAAACCGCTGTCCATCTTGCTTTCCCCTTTTCTTGTTGCTTACAGGCCGCCCCGGCCGGGGGCCTGCGCGGGTGTGTCCAAAGAAACCTCTTTGCCGAAATTGCCCCCCGGCGGCGGACAACCGCCACTAAAAACCCCGCCACCTTTGAAAAAGGCGAGAGCCACCGGCTACTTGGCGCAGCCAAGTAGAGCGGCCGTTACGAGCCGGCCGAACCGGCAGGTGAGAAGGCGAAACTTCTACCCTTCCTCCGCCAGCGCCCTTCTTTTGACCGTTTCACACACCCTGTCCAAACCATCCAAAAACACCGTCTTTAGGCCCACAAACGGCTTGTTTCCCCCGTGCACAACGGCCTGCCCCCTATGGGCAGGCAAGCCCTAAACCTGCACCGTGCAAAAGTCGAACCCCTCCTCCATCTTGGCGGAGAGCCGCACCAAAAATCCGGCCAGCAGGTCAATACACCCCTCCAGGTCCTTCCAGCAGCCCATCTCCACCGAGCTATGCATATACCGCAGCGGGATAGACACCAGCGCCATGGGGATGCCCAGCCCGGCCTTGTTCACGGTGTCCCCGTCGGTGCCGGTACGGCCCGTGGCAATCTCCCACTGCAAGGGGATGCCCAGCTCCGCCGCTGCCGCCTGCAATAAAGCATTCATCCGCTTGTTCACCACCGATGCCCTGCACAGCACCGGCCCGCCCCCCAGTTTCACTTCCCCGGTATCACCGGGGTCGGTGCCGGGGGCGTCGCTGGCCCAGGTCACATCCACCGCAATGGCGCAGGCAGGCTGCACCCGCGCGGCGGCGTAATAAGCCCCCCGGCCGCTGGTTTCTTCGCCCACGGTGGTGGCAGCGTAAATGCCCATGCCCGCCCCCATCTCCGCGGCCTTTTTGGCAGCCTCCAGCACCACAAAGGCGCCGGTACGGTCGTCCAGGGCCCGGCCGGAAAAACAGCCTCCCAGCATCTCCCTGGGGGCCGCGTCCGCACAAACCGGGTCCCCCACCGCCACAGCCTTTTCGGCCTCCTCCCGGCAGCAAACCCCAATGTCCACCAGCAAGTCCCGGTCCTCCACCTTCTCCTTCTTCAGCAAGGCAGAGGAGGTGGCAATCACCCCGTTCACCGGCTGGCCCTCATGCCACACCTGTACCGGCGAGCCAATGTACAGCTTCGGCCGCACGCCTCCCGCGGCGGTCAGGTGCAGCCGCCCGTCCCCGTCAATATGGGTCACCACAAAGCCAATCTCGTCGATGTGCCCGCACAGCAGGATCTTGTGCCCCGCCTGGGGGTTCACCACCGAGATGGCGTTCCCGCTGGGGTCCGTCAGTTGTGCCCCGGCAAAGCCCCGGCCAAAAGCCAGGGCTTTTGCCTGTATGGCCTCCTCGTACCCGCTCACCGAAGGCGTCGCCAGCAGTTCCTTTAAAAAAGCCCGATCCATCTAAATCCCTCGTTTCCAGTCCATTCAATTTCTTGCCTTTCCCCCCGATTATACACCTCTTCGCCCCAAAAAGCAAGCATTCTACGTCCCCCATCCAACCGCAAAAACGCGGGTGCCCAAAAAGCACCCGCGCGTCTATTCAAGTTTGCCCGCCCGACCGTATTGTGCAATTCATAACCTGCCTACAAAGAGAACAGGTGGGTGTCCTCCCGCATGGTTCATGCTCCCTTCGTCCAACCACAGTCACAGCCGGGCCGGGAGGTCTGCAATCCGCAGACGGAGGGGGACTCCCTTTTATACGAGTGTAGGGTTATATTTGCACAGTCCGCGAATCGGGCAGACCGCTTTGCGTCTTACCGTCCGGCCCCAGGCCGGCCGTTACTCAAAATACGCCTCATGGAACCGGGACTCAAAGATATCGGCCAGCTTATCCAGCAGGGCGTCGTCCTCCACTTCCTGCAACTGCTCCTCGCCGTCCTCTTCAATCACCTCAAAGATATAATAGGTTTCGGCGTCCGTGGCCATGTCCTCCGGGTCCTGCTGCGTAGGCACCAGCGCCATAAAATGCCCGTCGTCGTTCTCCAGCTCGTCAATGATCTCAAACTCATGGGCCTGCCCCTCGTCGTCAATCAGGGTGATCAGATCCGCTTCAAAACCGTTGTCCATAGCCGCGCTCCTTTCCCATGGGCCGTTGCTGTTTGGCCCCGTGGTACCTATTGTACCTAAAACCGGCCGGAAAGTCAATAGACCTGGCAACAATTTTTCATTTCCCCACCCCTTTATCCCACTGCCCCCTGCCGGGCGGCCCGCCCCGCCCCATTACTTTACCCCGCCTTCCCCCCGCCAAACCAGGCAAAAAGTGGGTTTTGTATACTTTACCGCCCATATCTCCGCCCCGCGCCGCGCCAAATGGGAACCCGCACAAAAAATTTCCATATTTTTTCAAAAACCTATTGACAAACCCCTCCCTCTATAGTATAATACAGCCAGAACAGAAAAACAAACCAATTTCTGAGCAGTCTAAAAAGCCAAAACCGCTTATGCCGGAAGTAGCCAGCCACACAAAAATAGGCTTGGATGA
>CANOFK010000160.1 GCA_947565265.1 uncultured Clostridia bacterium
GGGGCTGATGGAAGGGGCGCCCTTGGGCAGCGCCACCTTCTTTTTGCTGGAGGACGGGGCGGGGGAGCGGCAGGTGTTCTATGTGCTGCCGGTGTACGACGCCCGGCGGGCCGGGGCCTTTGGCCGCTCCAGCCAGATGCTGGCCGCGCTGCTGTGCGATATGGACCAGGTGGCCGGCCGGGTGACGGCCGCCAGCCGGGAGAGCCCGGACGCCGCCGCGCTGCTGTACCAGGGCAAGGTGGTGTCCTCTACCCGCCCCCTGGGGGAGGCGGAGGAAGAGATGCTGGCCCAGGTGCCGGAAAACGAGAACTCGCTACGGCGGGGGGCGGACACCTACCTGACCACCCGGATCTCCCTGCCGGAGCGGGACTGGGCCTTCATCTATTTTATCCCGGAAAAGGAGATATTCTCCCGGGCGTTCCGCTCCATGAACCCGGTGATGCTGCTGATGGTGGGGGTCATCTGCCTGCTCTCCCTGCTGCTGATGCTGCTGGTGCGGTCCATCAACAAAAGCGTGCAGCAAATCACCAGCGACATCAACATCAACAGCAGCGCCGCCATGACGGAGTATGTGCACATCCGGGAGCCCCGGCTTGAGGAGCTTAGGACGATAGCCCGCTCGGTAAACCATATGCTGGCCCGGCTACAGGAGGCCTTTATGCAGGAGCAGCAGGCCCAAAAGCGGATGTACCAGGCCATACACGCCCAGAACCAGGCGGAGATGATGGGCTACCGCAGCCAGATCAACCCCCACTTCCTTTTTAACACCCTGGAATGTATGCGCTCCATGGCCCATAGCCGGGGGGAAAGCAGCCTGGAGGCCCTGGTGTCCTCCCTGGCGCTGACCTTCCGGTACTCGCTGTACGCGGGCACCATGGTGACGCTGGCCCAGGAACTGTCCCATGTAAAAAGCTACTTTGAGGTGATCCGCATCCGGTTCCGGCGCAGGTACCGGCTACAGGTTTCGGCCCAGCCGGAGATACGGGAGCACCAGATGCTCTCTATGGTGCTGCAACCCATTGTGGAGAACTCGGTGAACCATGCCTTTGTGGAAAAAGAAACGGACTGCCGGGTGTCCATACAGGCCTATAGGGGGGAGCAGGGCCGGCTGGTGGTGCGGATAGCGGACAACGGCGCCGGCCTGGACGAAGGGGAATTGGCAGCCCTGAAGGAGCGGATGTGCCGGGGCGTGGGCGAGCCCCAGGGAGGGCGCAGCAGCATTGGGCTGCACAACATCTACCACCGGATGAAGCTGACTTTTGGCAGCCACTTCCACATCCGGTTCCGCTCGAAAAAAGGCTTTTTTACCGTGGTGGAGCTGGTGATCCCCCAAGAACCCATGGTACTGCCCTTTGAGAAGGGCCCGCAGGATTACGACGGCTGACGGAGGGAAAGGAGGACCGGTATGTACGAGATGATTTTAGTGGACGACGAGCCCTGGGTGCTGGAGGGGCTGGAGCAGATCATCAACTGGGAGGACTACGGGTTCCATATCTGCGGGCGCTGCTCCTCTGCCCGCCAGGCTTTGCGGGAAATACAGGAAAAGCGCCCGGACGCGGTGTGCACGGACATACGTATGCCCAACCTGAGCGGCATGGACCTGATCTCCCAGGTGCGGGGGCAGAAGGGGCTGGACGTGGAGTTTGTGATCATCAGCGCTTTCAGCGACTTTGAGGTGGCCCGCAAGGCCATTGCCTACGGGGCGGTGGGGTACATCCTGAAGCCCCTGGCCGTGGACGAGGTGGTGGAAACCGTGCTGCGGCTGAAAGGGCGGCTGGACGGCAAGCGGGGCCGTACGGCTTTGGCGGTGGACCTGGGGGACCCGGCGGTGATGCGGGAGGCGGCCTCTTGCCTGCCGGGCTGCCCGGGGCCCGAACATAGCTGCTTTGTGCTGATGGCCGAGGCAGGGGCCGGGCTGCCCAGGGACTGGCAGGGCCTTTCGCTGGACATTGCCGGCCAGCGCTACCCGGCCTGGTTCTGCATTGCGCCCGCCAGGGGGCCGGGGCTGCCCAACCCCGCCGGGTGCAGCCTGCCCCGGCCCGACGGCACGGACCTGGGGGAGATGGTGCGGGAGGCCGTTGCCTCGTTCCGGGGCGGGTTCCGGTACGCCGGCCACCCGGTGGTGGCAAAGATACAGTTCTACTTGGGCGAGCACTACGGGCAGGCTTTGTCCCTGTCCCACCTAGCCTCCCGGTTCTACCTTTCGGAGAACTACCTTTGCGACCTGTTCAAAAAGAACACCGGGGACACCATTTTGAACTTCCTGAAAAAGCTGCGGCTGGCCATTGCCTGCCGCCTGCTGCGGGAAACGGACAGGAGCATCAAGGAAATTGCCGGGATGGTGGGCTTTAACGACTATAGCTACTTTGGCCGGGTGTTCCGCCGGGAACTGCGCCAGACCCCGGACCAGTACCGCTGCGTGTTTGCCGGCAGGGAAGGGGATAAAAAAGAATAACGATTCCTACTTTACAAAACAGGAAAAATGTGGTAGAATAGGCAGCACAGGGAAAGGGGCGAGGCAGTTGCAAGGGAAAAGGGAAAATTTCAGCCGCAAGCGGGCCGCCATTTTGGCAGCCCTGCGGGGGACCACCCAGCACCCCACCGCCGAGGGGGTATTTAACAGCCTAAAGCCCCAGTACCCCGACCTGAGCCTGGCCACGGTGTACCGCAACCTAAACCGCCTGTGCGAAACCGGGCAGGCGGCCAGTTTGGGGGTTATCGGCGGGTACGAGCGGTTTGACGGGGAGCTTACCCCCCATGCCCACCTGGTCTGCGCCGGGTGCGGGCGGGTGGTGGATGTGTTCCGAGGCCTGCCAGGGCAAGCCCAGTTGGACGCGGTGTCCGGTGAAACGGGCTGCCGGGTGCAGGGGGTCAGCGTACTGTATACAGGCCTGTGCCCGGATTGCATCCCAAAGGAGGAGCAGGATGGAACTGCGGAAGATCAACTTTGACAATGTGGACGCGGTGACGGCCATGGCCGTCCGGGAGGACCAGCGGGGCTTTGTGGCCCCCAATGTGGCCAGCCTGGCCGAGGCCTATGTGGCGGTAAGCGGCGGGCATACGGCCCTGCCCTTTGCCCTGTATGAAGGGGAGGAGCCCGTGGGCTTTGTGATGTTCGGCTATGGCGCCCTGGGGGACGCGGACGACCCGCCCGCCGCGCAGGGCAACTACTGCCTGTGGCGGTTTATGATCGACCGGGAACACCAGGGCAAAGGGCTGGGGAAGGCGGCTTTGCAGGCCAGCCTTGCCTACCTGCGTACCCTGCCCTGCGGCCCCGCGGAACAGGTATGGCTGAGCTACGAGCCGGAAAACACCGCGGCCCGGACCCTGTACCACCGGTTTGGGTTTGTGGAGAACGGCCAGATGTGCGGGGAGGAGATCGTGGCGGCCAGGCCCCTGTAAACCCGGCCACCGGAATCTTTGAAAAAAATGGGTATACTACTACCGGCGGCAGGCCCGCCGGGGTAAAGGAACGGTCAAATGCCGCGGTGCTGTTGCGCGCTTTGAATAAATCTCTCTTAGATGGAGGAATGATTACTATGAAGAAGTTTGTTTGTCCTGTTTGCGGTTATGTCCACGAGGGCGACACGCCCCCCGAAAAGTGCCCCCAGTGCGGCGTGCCCGGCTCCAAGTTCACCGAGCAGGGCGCCGGCATGAACTGGGCTGCCGAGCACGTGGTTGGCGTGGCCCAGGGCGTTAGCCAGGAGATCCTGGACGGCCTGCGCGCCAACTTCCAGGGCGAGTGCACCGAGGTGGGTATGTACCTGGCCATGGCCAGGGTGGCCCATCGCGAGGGCTACCCGGAGATCGGCCTGTACTGGGAGAAGGCCGCCTGGGAAGAGGCCGAGCACGCCGCCAAGTTCGCCGAGCTGCTGGGCGAGGTGGTGAC
>CANOFK010000161.1 GCA_947565265.1 uncultured Clostridia bacterium
GAACTTCGGTACAGCGAAGGTGCTGCGGCGGGACCCGGACTGGGGCGCCGGGCACTATGAAATGTGGCTGGGAGGCCTGCGAGTGGGCATCCGGCCTGAGGGGGAAAAGGGCAGCGGCTGTGTGGAGGTGCGTATCAGCACAAATTACGGCTGCAACGGGGCGATCACCCAGCTGATAGACCCGGAAACCCTGGAGGTAGACGTACAGGCTGAAATGGGATGGACAGAACGCGCCCGCATGGAACGCCTGCGGGATTGGGTATATGAGGAAGGCCCCCAGGCCTGCCACAGGAAGATCGACAAGGCCGTACAGGAGCTGTGGCGGGAAACCAGAGGGAAGGAGGGACAGCATGGGCAGCGCTGAAAAGAAGAAAGCCGCCAAGCGGATGAGCCAGCGGGAAAAGGATCAGCGGGCCAGGACCAAAAAGATGCTTCAGGAGCAGGGGGTACTTCCCCCTGACAAGCCCCGGCTGAACCGCCAAAAGTTTGCCAAAGAGGTGTGGGCAGAATACGAGGCCATGGATCCTTTCCGGCGCGAGATCTTCCTGCTTAAGGCTGTCGGCTGTATGGTGGGACCGGATATGCTGGAGGTCACGCCGGAGGAGGTGGGGGTGCTTAAGATGCTCAAGTTAGCGGTGGAAATGGACAAGTTTTCCCAGCGTCTCAAGGCAGAGGGCCGGGATACCTACACCCTGGGAGAATTGGCCGAAGAGGTCATAAGAAAAGTCAAAGGAGGATCAGAAGATGGAAATGAGCGAGAAGGAGATCACGGCGCGGTTTCAGAACGCTGCGGACCCGGGGAAGATGATCGGCGTTTTGGCGGAGCTGAACGGAGTAAGCCCGGAGCAGATACGGAAGATCCTCCAAAGGGCATGGGAGGGGGAAAGCCCGGGAAAGGCCCGGGAGGCCCGGGAGAAACAAATGCTGAAATTGTACCAGGCGGGGTTGACAGACGGGGAGATCGGGCGGTATGTGGGGTTGAGCCGGTCCAGCGTACAGCATTGGCGCACGGAGAACCGGCTGCCCAAAAACTACGGAAAAAGCAAGACGTGCGGGCCTGGGAAGGCGGCGAGGGTATGAGACAGGCCAACGCCATATCGCTGAAAAGGGCCCGGGAACTGGCCCAACGGGAGCTGGGGACAGCAGCCGGGCTGTGCCGGACGCCGGAAACCCTGGGAGGGCACTTTGAAATGCGCCTGGGGAGGCTAAGGGTGCGGATCCGCCCGGATATGAGCGGGGATACCGGGTGCGTGGAATTGACCGTGAGCGCAGGCGGTGCGCGGCTCACCCGGCTGTTTGACCCGGAAACGCTGATGGAGGATCTGGCGGCGGAGGAGCGGCTGCGGTCCTATCTCCGGCAGGAGGAGTTGGAATGCTGGGTGGAGGCCCTGGGGCCGGAAAAGTGCCGTACAGAGATAGAGAGGATATGGCGGGAACTGCGGGAGGGATCGTGACCCCGGCTATGGAAAATCAATTCACACGGGAAAGGGATGGTAGCGGAAATGTATATAAGCATCGAAACACCTTTTACGCAAATGCGGCTGACCATGCCGCCGAAAAAAGCGGCAAAGCTGGCGAGGCTGGCCTGCGAGTATGCGGATAAAAGCCTGAAATACAGCGGTTTCCTGCTGATAAAGTGCCCCCACTGCGGTAAGGTGCGAGCGTTTTTCACGCGGACGGCCATTCAGGACTACCACTGCGAGTGCGGCAGGGATACGGAACTGAAGGACCTGCGTGTGGCATATAAGGAATGCCAATGCGGCAATTCACTAAAGTATCTGACAAACATAGATGAGCCGGAGTTTGACCTTGCCTGCGACCTCTGCGGCAGGGAGGCCCGGTTCCGGCTGGGGTACAGGGGCACGGCGTATAAGCAGGTCCCGGCGGAGTGCGGGGAAGGATGAGGCATTTAGGCGACATCACCGCCATAGACGGCCACACCGCCCCCACAGTGGACGTGGTGATCGGCGGCAGCCCCTGCCAGGGGCTTTCCCAGGCTGGCAAAAGGGCCGGTCTGGCGGATGCGCGCAGCGGGCTGTTTATGGAGCAGATCAGAGTCATAAAGGAGATGAGAGAGGCAGATGCAGAGCGAGGAAACAAGGGCCGGTTCATCCGCCCCCGGTACATGGTGTGGGAGAACGTTGTCGGAGCCCTCAGCAGAAACAAAGGGGCCGACTTTAGAGCCGTCCTCGAAGAAACGGCGAAGATCGCGGATCCGTCCGCCGTTATACCTGAACCTCCAAAGGGCAAGTGGGCCACAAGCGGATGCGTCATGGGAGATGGATGGTCGATCGCTTACAGAGTTCTCGACGCTCAGTTTTGGGGAGTCCCCCAGCGTAGACGTAGAATCGCGCTTATCGCAGATTTTGGAAGAGGGTCCGCACCCGAAATACCGTTTGTCCGCAAAAGCGTGTGCGGGGATATTGAACCGGGCCAGACGGAGGGGCAAGCCCCTGCCGCCGGAATTGGAGGCGGCGCTGGTCCGGCAGTCGCAAGGTGCCTGACCAGTCGGCAGGACGGCAGCCCCTGTATAGGCCGTGGGCCCAATATTGTGCTGGAGCCGGAAGATGTGGCAGGGACGGACGCTTTCTGCCTGGCTGGGAACTTGGTAGACCGGATGTGCAGCATGAACGGAGTGGGGGTAAGCCAAGAGTATGCGTATGTGCTGAACACGGTGGACCGCCATGCGGTATGCGCGGGTTTCAAACCCCATGCTGGGGCAGGGGCGGGCAGTACCGGATACCAGCCGGAAACCAGCCCAACCCTGGCTACGGGTAAGCCCCATGGGGTACTGACCTATGACGCCAGGGGCAATGGCGCCGGGCTGGTGGCCGGTACCCTGACAGGAAACCATGCGGGCCGGGTGTCGGACTATACCCCGCTGGTGATGGCTACAGGGCAGGCCAACGCGGAAATCACCGCAGACGCCAGCCCCACACTCAACTGCGACCGTGAACAGCCCATCGTGGCCGCCGTGGACTGCCGCAACGGCAGGGAAAGTCCCGAGGTAAACGGCACCCTGCAGGCCAAGAGCACCGGGGGCCAAAGCCTCAACCTAAACAACGTGGTTCGCTGGGCCTACACCGTGCGCCGGCTGACGGAACTGGAATGTGAAAGGCTGCAAGGTTTCCCGGACGGCTGGACGGACATCGGCCCCTGGGTGGACAGCAAGGGCAAGCGGCACAAGGAATGCACCGCCAGCGCCCGCTACACGGCCCTGGGCAACTCCATAGCCATACCGCCCTGGGCCTGGGTGCTCAAGCGCCTGTGCGCCTGCTACGAGCGCCCCGCCACGATGGCCAGCCTCTTTGACGGCATCGGCGGCTTTCCTCTAATCTGGGAAAGGCTCAACGGCCCCGGCACTTGTATCTGGGCCAGTGAGATAGATGAGTTTGCTATGGCAGTGACAAAATATAGGTTTCAGGAGGAAGGGAAATGTATCGGATTAGGACAGTAAAGGGGCGTTACATCGGGCTGACAAAAAAGCCCATATACGTGATAAAGAGCTCGGCCGGCATGGTGCTGTGCGGGGAGGGGGAGGCAACGGGGATCGCCTATGAGGGGGAGGTATACCCCCTTATGGGAAAAACGGAGCGGCCCAATGGGCGCACAGTGATCCTGGAAAGGCTGGGGCAGGAGGCGGCGTATGGCTGAGGTGATCCGGCTGGACCGTTACCGGCATATCTGCGGGAACTGCCGGTGGCAGGGGCAGGGCAGTGCGCATGATATGCGCCTCTATGGTGGTGCAGACTTTTATGGAGTTTTGGAGCGTGGAAACCCCATTACGCCCCCTTTTTCAGAATGGGTATATGACCACAGCGGAAACAGGATAGAGTTTGACCGGGAGCGGGCGGACAGGATAGAAGTAAGCCTGTCA
>CANOFK010000162.1 GCA_947565265.1 uncultured Clostridia bacterium
GTGGGGCAGAGCCCCACGACCTTAAGCTGGCAGCAGGTGGCGGGGTGTGGGGCAGGACCCCACGACCTTAGGCTGGCAGCAGGTGGCGGGGTGTGGGGCGGGGCCCCATGACCTTAGGCTGGCAGCAGGTGGCGGGGTGTGGGGCAGAGCCCCACGGCCTTAGGCTGGCAGCCCGACTAAAAGAAAGGAGAGCACACAAATGGAGAATCAGGTTATACAGGCGCTGCTGACGCGGCGGAGCGTACGGAAATACCAAGACAAGCCGCTGGAGGCGGCGGTGTTGGAAGCGGTGCTGCAAGCGGGCACTTACGCGCCCACCGGGCGGGGTATGCAGTCGCCGGTGATTGTGGCGGTAGAGGACCCGGCGGACCGGGCGGCGGTACAGGCGCTAAACTGTCAGGCACGGGGCTTTTCCGGCGACCCCTACTATGGCGCGCCGGCCATTTTGCTGGTGTTCACAGACCCCCAGCGCAACACAGGGGTAGAGGACGCCTCCTGCGTGCTGGCCACCATGATGATAGCCGCCCATGCCCTGGGGGCGGCCAGTTGCTGGATCCACGGGGAGCGGGAGATGTTCGAGCTGCCAGAGGGCAAAGCCCTGCTGGAAAAATGGGGCCTGCCCACCGGCCTGCGGGGGGTAGGCGCCCTGGCCGTGGGCTATGCCGAAGGCCCCCTGCCCGCCGCCAAAGCGCGCAAGGCAGACTACATCAAGCGGGTATAAGCAGGCGGGCGCCGGGCCATGGCAGCCCGGAAAAATGTGAATAAACCATAAATTACAGGCCGCCGGGGAGGATATTGCCCCAAGCGGCTTGTTTTTTCTTGGGAAAAAAGTTATAATAAGAGAAATTGACAAAAAAAGGCCCCCTGCCCGGCCTTACGGGGCAGGCAGAAAGGGGAAAGGCGGCAAAGCTATGGTAAAAAAGCGGCACATACGGGGCGCGGCCCTGTGCCTGGCAGTTATATTGGCCCTCGCCGGCTGCAAGCCGGAGAAAACGGTGATGTACGAAACGGAAACCCTGCCCCAAAACGACGGCCAACCCGCCCGGCTGGTGGTCGAGGTGCCCGCCGGGGTAGAGGGCGCCGGCCCGGTGATGGAGGAGATCGTAGAAAAGTACCGGGCAGACTACCCCCAAACGGAGATCAGCCTACAGCCCCAGGGCAGCGGCGCCCAGCAGCCGGACATCCGGGTGGTCACGGACAGCGGCCTGGGCGATCAGGCCGACGGGCTGCTGGACTTTTCCCTGTACGCCGACGCCTGGTACAACGAAGGCAGCCTGGGCAACGCCACAGGGCTTGCCATGCGCTACATGGGCCGCCAGGGGATGTACGCGGTGCCGGTGGATGTGCGGCAGGACCTGCTTTTCTACCGCACAGACTGGATCACCGCCCACAATAAAGGCAAACCCTGGGAGGAGCAGGTGAACCTGGAGGCCTGGGACCGGGCCGGGCTCATGCCCCTGCTCATGGGCGAGCAAGGCCGCCTGGCCATCAGCCGGGACAAGGTAAGCCGGCTTTTCAGCGCGGTCATGTGGAGCGTGCTGGGGGTGCATACCGCCTCCGCCCCCTACTATTCCCCCAGTAAGGACGGCCTCAGCGCCACCTCCATCTTCACCGGGGAGAACGCCCCCAGCGCCCTGATAACCTTTGACAGGCTCATGGGCTCCGTGCCCGGGGGCGGCTACGCGGACGAGGCCGGGGCCATGCAGGCCTTTATCAACGGCGATGCGGGCCTGCTCATCGCCGGCAGCGAGGCGTTGGAAACCATCCGCGCCGCCATGCCCGCCGAAAGCTGGCAGGTGGCGGGCTTGCCGGCAGGCGCCACCACCAAAACGGCCACCGTGCCCTGCCAGTGGGTGGGCTGGGGCGTCAGCCGGCAGACAGCCCAGCCGGAAAAAGCCGTGCACTTCCTGGCCTACCTGACCAACGCGGACAACAACACCCACATGGCCAAGGTGTGCGGCACCTTGCCCATCTACCGGGAGGCCGTTTCCATGGAGCCCACCCTGTTGGAAGGGGCGCGGGCCCCGGAGATGGCCTTGCTGCAAGAGGCCAGCTACCGCTACAGCGGCGTCCCCCGCTGCCTGGAAGGTTTCTGCTGGGAGGAATCCCCCTTTGCCGGGCAGTTGGAAACGTACCTGGCCGGGGGCCTCAGCGGCGAAGAGCTGCTGGCCCAGTTGGACGCCCTGTGCATCCGGCAGTTGGACACCCTAAAGCCCGGCTGGCCCCTGCCCTGGCTGGAGGAAGAAGAGGAAGAGGGCTAGAGCCGGTTTTCAAACAGACTCTAACCCCTGCCCCAAAAGGAGAAGAACCCATGAAAAGTTTACACGTAAAATTGTTGGCCTGTACCCCGGACCCGGAGCGTACCGTGGCCTGTGCCGCCAAACTGTGCTACGCGGCGGCGGATATCGACACGGTATACCAGGGCCTGACAGAGGAAAAAACCGGGGCCTTTATTGATATGCTCACCGAGATTGGCCATGAAAGCCCCCTGGAGCACGCCAGCTTTACCTTTGGCATCGAGGGTGTGTCCCGGTCGCTCCTGGCCCAGTTGACCCGCCACCGGATCGCCTCCTACAGCGTGCAGAGCCAGCGCTACGTCAAAGAGGGGCAGTTCGACTATGTGCTCCCCCCGGAGATCGAGGCCCTGCCCCAGGCCAAGGAAGAGTTCCTGGCCGCCATGGAGGAGGATGTCCGGCACTACCAGCGGCTGGCGGATATCCTGCAAAAAGAGCACGAGCAGGCGTTCCTGGCCCAGGGCCTCACCCCAAAAGAGGCGGCCCGCAAGGCGGAGAAAAAGGCCATTGAGGACGCCCGGTTCGTGCTGCCCAATGCCTGTGCCACCAAGCTGATCTGCACCATGAACGCACGGGAACTGCGGAACTTCTTCACCCACCGCTGCTGCAAGCGGGCCCAGTGGGAGATACGGGCCCTGGCCACCGAGATGCTCCGGCTGGTCCGGGAAACGGCCCCCCACCTGTTCCGCCAGGCGGGCCCCCCCTGCCTGCGGGGGGAGTGCCCGGAGGGGAAAATGAGTTGCGGCCAGGCCACTGCCGTGCGGGAGCAGTTCGCCGGGCTGGGGGCGTCCCTATGAGCCTGATCGTGCTGGAGGGGCTGGACGGCACCGGCAAAAGCACCCAACTGCCCCTGCTGGAACAGGCCCTGGCCCGGCGGGGGCCGGTGCGGGCGGTGTCCTTCCCGGACTACGCCTCCCCCTCCTCGGCGCTGGTGAAGATGTATCTGGGCGGGGCCTTTGGCAGCGCCCCTGGGGACGTGAACGCCTATGCCGCCGGGGCCTTTTACGCGGTAGACCGCTACGCCAGTTTCCGCACCGGCTGGGGGGAGGATTACCGGCGGGGTGTCACCATCCTGGCCGGGCGATACGCCACCTCCAACCTGCTCTACCAGATGGAAAAGCTGCCGGAAAGCCAGTGGGAGGCATATATTGCGTGGGTCGAGGACTTTGAGTACCATAAGCTGGGCCTGCCCCGGCCCGACCGGGTCATCCTGCTGGATATGCCGGTAGAGGTTTCCCAAAAGCTGCTAAGCGGCCGCTACGGGGGCCAGGAGGGCCAAAAGGACATCCACGAGCGGGATCGGGCCTTTTTGGAAAACTGCGCCCGCTGCGCCCGTTTCGCCGCCGCCCGGTTGGGTTGGCGCACCGTGCACTGCGCCCGCGGCGGCCGCCCCCTCCAGGTGGAGGAAATCCACCAACAAGTGCTGCAAGCCGCTCTTTAGGCTCTCCCCCTTTAGCCTTTAAGGCCGTGGGGCCCTGCCCCACACCCCGCTTAAGGAGCTTTTTGAAAAAAGCCCCTTAAGAATCCGCAAAAACTTCTACGCGCACTTCGTGCAACACGTTTTCTTCCCC
>CANOFK010000163.1 GCA_947565265.1 uncultured Clostridia bacterium
TCCTATGGCCGTGGGCCGGGGGGCGAGGTGTGGAAACTGGAAGAGCAGTTGGACGGGCTTTTGCGCCTGTGCCTGTCGGTCCTGTCCCCCCAGCCCCTGTTCGTCATCCTGAATTCCTACACCACCGGCCTCTCCCCCGCGGTCATGGAATACCTCCTCCACGCCCTGCTGGTCCCCCGTCTGGGCGGCAGCGTCGCGGCCGATGAGATCGGCCTGCCCGTCACCGCCACGGGTATGGCCCTCCCCTGCGGCAATACCGCTGTCTGGTCGGCAGGGTAAAGGCCGCTGCCGGGGCTTTTCCTTCAAAAATATCCCATTTTTTGTGTGATGAAAGGGGCTGGGCATATGGTTAAATGGAGCTACCTGGCAGCGGCTTTGGGCTGGCTGCTCTCTATGGTCTACGAGGGGCTTTGGGCCGGGGGCCCTATGGGCAAGTACATCGGTTGGGGCGTAATCGGCGCCACCCTGCTGGGGGCGCTTTTCATCCGTGCCCTGTCGCCCGGCCGTTCCCGGCAGCGGGATCCCCAGGCGATGGTGTGGTTTTTGCTGGCGGCGTTGGTGTGCGCGCTCTTCACCATGGCGGTAGAGCGCGTGGATCTGGTGCAGCCGCCCCACGTGCGGCTTTTGCCCCTGTACCCCATCCTCTTCCTGGACTTTTTAGCCGCAGGCTGCTATACTTGGTGGAAGAAACTCCACAGAAAGGGGCAATAACCATGGACGAAAACAATTTCCACACCCCCAATACCCAACAAACCGGCCGGCATTGCCACGGCACAGGCCGCGTACAAAAGACCGTGAAAGCGGGTATCAGCTTTGGCAGCGCCCTGGCCATGGTCATCAGCTATACCACCTGGCACTCCGTAGGCTGGGCCATTTTCCACGGCCTGCTTAGCTGGGCCTATGTCCTTTACTTCCTGATCCGCTACTAACCCCCCACACCAACGGGTTTCCAAAGGGCCCCCGGCCCTTTGGCAGGGATTCTTAAGGGGCAGCGCCCCTTAAGCCGCCGGAGGCCCCCCACGCCAACGGGTTTCCAAAGGGCCCCCGGCCCTTTGGCAGGGATCAAGCCGCCGGAGGCCCCCCACACGCCAACCAGAAACGGAGGAAAACATTTTGGCTTTCATAGAAACAAAGGACCTGCGTTTCTGCTACGAAACGGAGGAAGACACCCCACGGGAGGTCCTGCACGGCGTAAGCCTGCAAATCCAGGCCGGGGAGTTCGTGGCCCTTCTGGGCCACAACGGCTGCGGCAAATCCACCATGGCCAAGCTGTTCAACGGTATGCTGCTGCCCAGTTCCGGGCAGGTGCTTATCGACGGCATCGACACCCGGGACGAGGCCCGCCAGTTGGATGTCCGCCGCCGGGTGGGCCTGGTGCTGCAAAACCCGGATAACCAGTTGGTGGCAGGCGTGGTAGAGGAGGACGTGGCCTTTGGGCCCGAAAACCTGGGCGTCCCCCCCCTGGAGATCCGCCGCCGGGTAGACGCCGCCTTAAAAGCGGTGGATATGTACGAATACCGGGCCCATGCCCCCCACAAGCTTTCCGGCGGGCAAAAGCAGCGGGTGGCCATCGCCGGGGTCATAGCGATGGAAACCACCTGTATCGTGCTGGACGAGCCCACCGCCATGCTGGACCCCCGGGGCCGGGCCGAGGTCATGGACGCTATCCAAAAGCTGAACCGGGAGAAGGGCATCACCATTGTGCTGATCACCCACTACATGGACGAGGCCGTGCAGGCGGGCCGGGTGGTGGTTATGGACAGCGGCCGGGTGCTCATGGACGGCGTCCCCCGGCAGGTGTTCAGCAACGTAGAGCGCCTCAAGCGCCACGGCCTGGACGTCCCCCAGGCCACCGAGCTCTGCTACCGCCTAAAAGCCGCGGGCGTCCACCTGGGGCAGATGCCCCTTTCGGTTGAGGAGTGCCTAGGGCTGTTCCGGCAGCTTGGGCCAGGGCCCCGGCGCGTTTAACAGGGCAACAGGGCGCTTTTTGCCTTCCCGCGCTGCTATGCTGCTATGTCCATAAAGAAAACCGCCACTCGCTTTCAGGGAGGAATCAAATGCCAATACTGGAAACCAAAAACCTGACCTACACCTACGGCGCGGGCACCCCCTTTGAGAAAACCGCCGTAGCGGGCGTGTCCCTGTCCATCGAAAAAGGGGAGTTCATCGGGGTCATCGGCCACACGGGCAGCGGCAAGTCTACCCTCATCCAAACCCTCAACGGCCTCATACGCCCCACTGCCGGCCAGGTGCTGCTGGACGGCAAGGACATTTGGGCCGAGCCCAAAAAGATCCGGGCCGTGCGTTTCCGGGTGGGCATGGTGTTCCAGTACCCGGAGTACCAGTTGTTTGAGGAAACCGTGCGCAAGGACATCCTGTTCGGCCCCAAAAACATGGGCCTTGACGATGCCCAGGCCCAGGCACGGGCCCTGGAGGCAGCCCGGTTTACCGGGCTGCGGGAAGAGCTGCTGGACAAATCCCCCTTCGAGCTCTCCGGCGGCGAAAAGCGCCGGGCCGCCATTGCCGGGGTCATTGCCATGGATCCGGAGGTGCTGATCCTGGACGAGCCCACCGCCGGCCTGGACCCCAAAGGCCGGGACGTGCTCCTGGCCCAGATCAGCCAGTACCATAAAGAGCGGGGCAACACCATCCTGCTGGTGTCCCACAGTATGGAGGACATCGGCCGCACCGCAGACCGCCTCTTGGTGATGAACGGCGGCCGTATGCTGGCCCTGGCCCCCACCCGGGAGGTATTCGCCCAAAGCGGGCGGCTGGAAGAAGTGGGCCTGCGGGTGCCCCAAATCACGAAGATCATGGGGGAGCTGCAAAAGTTGGGCTGGCCGGTAGATCCCGCCACCCTCACCGTGGACGACGCCCTCAAGCAGTTGATCCCCTATCTCAAAACCAGGCAAGGAGGTGGCAGCCATGCTTTCTGATATCACCCTTGGCCAGTACTTCCCGGCGGCCTCGCCCATGCACCGGGCAGACCCCCGCATGAAGATCTGCCTGGTCATCTTCTCCATTATCCTCCTCTTCTCGGCCGGCAATTTCTTCTCCCTGGCCCTGGCGGTGGGGTACATCCTTCTGGGCATGGCCCTGTCGAAGATCCCCCTCAAGCTGTACCTGAAAAGCCTCAAGCCGGTGCTCTTCATTGTGGTGTTCACCGCGGTGCTCAATGTGTTCTACGGCAGGGGGGAGCCCCTGTGGCAGTGGGGGTTCCTCACCGTCACCAAAATGGGCCTTCTAAACAGCCTGTTTGTATCCGTCCGTATCATCACCCTGATCCTGGCCAGTTCCGTGCTCACCTTCACCACCTCCCCCACCCAGCTCACCGACGCCATCGAGCGCCTGTTGCGCCCGCTGGCCAGGCTGGGGGTGCCGGTGCATGAGTTCGCCATGATGATGACCATTGCCCTGCGCTTTGTGCCCACCCTGCTGGAGGAAACCGACAAGATCATGAGCGCCCAGAAGGCACGGGGCGCGGACATGGAAAGCGGCGGGCTGGTGCAGCGGGTGCGGGCGCTGGTACCGGTGCTCATCCCCCTGTTCGTGTCCGCTTTCCGCCGCGCCTTCGACCTGGCTACAGCCATGGAGAGCCGCTGCTACCACGGGGGCCAGGGCCGCACCAAAATGAAGGTGCTGCGTTTCGGCGGTACCGACTGGCTGGTGCTGGCCCTGTCCGCCCTCATACTGGCAGCCTTTGTGGCGCTGAACATCACCCTGCCCCCCACCATCGTCCGCTGAAAAGCGGCACACCCACCGCGGGGCAGAAAAAGCCCCGCCCCTTATACAGAAAGCCTGCAAATAAAAAGTCAAGCCCCTTAAGCCAAAAATATGAAAGGA
>CANOFK010000164.1 GCA_947565265.1 uncultured Clostridia bacterium
CGCACAGCGGAACTACGTGGACCTGGCGGCCTATATCGCCATGTTCCCCCAGCTGGTGGCAGGGCCCATCGTCCGGTACGCGGACATAGCCGGCCAGTTGCATAACCGGGCCCACAGCCTGGGCGGGGCCGCCAAGGGGGTGCGCCGTTTCGTCATCGGCCTATCCAAAAAAGTACTGGTGGCCAACCAACTGGGGGCGCTGGTGGCCGCCTTTAAAGGGTCCGCGGAGCCCTCCGTCCTGTTCTGCTGGCTGTACGCCGCCGCCTATATGCTGCATATTTATTTCGATTTCTCCGGCTACAGCGATATGGCCATTGGCCTTGGCTATGTGTTTGGTTTCCGTTTCCCGGAAAACTTTGACTACCCCTATATCTCCCGCAGTATCACGGAGTTCTGGCGGAGATGGCACATCTCCCTGGGGGCCTGGTTCCGGGACTACCTCTACATCCCCCTGGGGGGCAACCGGGTGGGCAAGCCCCGCTGGCTGTTCAATATAGGGGTGGTGTGGGCGGCAACCGGGCTTTGGCACGGCGCGGCGTGGAATTTCGCCCTTTGGGGCCTGCTGTTTGCGGCCCTGCTGATGCTGGAAAAGCTGTGGCTGGCCGGGTGGCTGCACAGGCACAGGGCGGTAAGCCACCTGTACGTGCTGTTTCTGGTCATGCTCAGCTTTGTGATCTTCGACGCGGAAAATGTGGCAGCGGCCTTCTCCCATATCTCCGCTATGTTCGGGGGCCGGGCCCTGCCGGCCCTTACGGTAGAGAGCCTCTACTACCTGCAAAGCTACCTGGTTATTCTGGTACTGGCGCTCCTCGGCGCTACCCCCCTGCCCAAAAAGCTGGCGGCCCTGGCACAGAAAGGCAGGTATACCTGCCTGGCCTGCCAAATCGCGGAGCCGGTGGCCTGTCTGGCGCTGCTAACGGTGTGCACCGCCTATCTCATAGACGGTTCCTTCAATCCCTTCTTATACTTTAGATTTTAGGAGGACGGTATGCCGCAAAAACGGAAGGATATGGCCCTTGTGGCCCTCACCTGTATCTTTTTGTATGGCTTTCTGCTGTGGGCGCTCCTCAAGCCTGTAGACGCCCAGTCGGCCAGCGAGCGCCGGCCCCTGGCCACCCCGCCGGCTGCCGGCTGGGACGCGGTAGTTTCTGGGAAATTTATGGCAGATTTTGAGGAATACGCGCTGGACCAGTTCCCCCTGCGGGATACGCTGCGCACGGTCAAGGCCCTCACCGCCCTGTACGCCTTCAGGCAGAAGGACAACAACGGGGTCTACCTGCAAGACGGCCATATCTCCAAGCTGGATTACCCCCTGGACCTGCCCTCTGTGGACTACGCGGCGTCGCGGTTCCGGTATATCTACCAGCAGTACCTGGCCGGCAAAGGGATGGCGGTCTACCTGTCCGTCATCCCGGACAAAAACGGGTATATGGCGCCGGGGCACGGCGCCCCGGCCCTGGACCATGGGGACCTGGTGGACGCCCTGGCGTCCCGGCTGGATTTTGCCCGGTATATCGATCTCTCCCCCTTTCTGGAGTTGTCCGATTATTACCGCACAGACAGCCATTGGCGGCAGGAAAAGATAACCGATGCCGCCGGGTACCTTGCCGGCCAGATGGGGGCCACCCTGCCGGGCAGCTACACCCGCCATTTGGCAGAGGCCCCCTTTTATGGGGTGTACTATGGGCAGGCGGCCCTGCCCCTGCCGGGGGAGGAGCTCTATTACCTGCGCTACGCCGCCCTGGAGGACTGCCGGGTGTACGACTACGAAACGCAGGCCTATATCCCCCTTTACGGCCCGGCGCAGGCTGCGGGCCGCGACCCCTACGCCTTCTTCCTGGCAGGGCCCAAATCGCTGCTGAAGATCGAAAACCCCCACGCCCCCCCTGGCAAGGAGCTGATCCTCTTCCGGGACTCCTTCGGCAGCAGCATAGCCCCCCTGCTGGCAGAGGGCTACGCCTCCGTCACCCTGGTGGATATCCGCTATATATCCCCCGCCATGCTGGGCCGCTTTATCTCCTTTACCAACCAGGACGTGCTGTTCCTCTACAGCGCCTCTGTCCTCAATAACAGCGAAACCATCAAGTAACCCCCAAGAGGGCGCGGCCTACCACAGCCGCGCCCTCTTGCCATGCCCCGCCGGGCTACCGGTCCTGCCGTAGCTGGTATTCCCCTTTTCCCAGCTTGCGCAGCACCCCTTTCTGGCAAAGCTTTTTCACCACCCGCTGTAGCTGGGCCCGGCTGCAATGAAGCTGCAACGTCCCCGTGTTTATGCCGTGCAAAATATGGTCCGGCTGTATGGTATGCAGCAGGGCCAGCAGCTTTTCTTCCAGGGGCTGGGCAGGGTTTTCCAGCAGGGTAAACATCATAAATTTGTCCGATACCGTGCGCAGCAGGGCGCGCAGGAACCGGGCGTCCGCCTCCAGCAGGGGCCGGTAGCGCTCTACCGGAAGGGCCACGCACAGCACCCGGTCCAAAGCCTCCGTAAAAAAGGGCAGCGTTTCCCGCCGGATAAACTCCATATCCCCCAGCAGCACATCCTGCCCCGCCAGAAAAACCGAAAAACTGCTGCCGTCCTCCCGCAGGCCGTAAATGCTCACCCGCCCCCGCGCCAGAAACAGCAGCGCATCCATGGGCTTGTGGGGCGCTGTCAGCAGTTCCCCCTTTTCAAACTGTACCAGTTGAAAGTCCAGCCCCTGGGTGGAAAACCGCTGGCGGATCCGCCGTTCGTCCAGCAGTTGTTCCGGCAGGCCGGGCTGATCGATATATTTCATAAAGCCCCCCTCTTTTCCCACCTATTGTATCACATGATACAATAAAGCGCAAGCCGCCCTGCTATACTTAAGGTGCAAGGCGGGCAGTCCCGCCCCCGCAAAATAACCCAGGAGGTACCCTTTTTAAGGATCAGGGCGTGGCGCGGCCGGTTGCGGCGGCAGCGCCAACCGGAAACATTTTGGCCTGAGGGAGCGATCATATGTACCAGTACACAAAAAAAGGCCCTAAGCATGGTGTGGCGCTTTACAGCTACTCCGCCGAATTCGGGCTGTCCAAAACCCTGGAAGACTGTTTCGAAGACGTGCATGATATGGGCGCCCATGGCATAGAAATACTGGCCAATACCCATATCGAAAACTATCCCTATCCCACCGAAGAATGGGTGGAAAACTGGTGGCGGCTCTGCGATAAGTACGATATTGTGCCGGTAGAGTACGGCCACTGGATCGACAGCCACGTGCTGGGCAGCCGGGAGCTGTCCACCGAAGAGTCGGTAGAAATGCTAAAGCGGGATTTACGGTTGGCCCACCGGCTGGGGTTCACCGTGCTGCGCACCAAAATGCCGGTGATCAACGGCGACCTGGAGCCGGTAGAAAACTGGCGGGAGATCATCCGGGGCGCCCTGCCCCTGGCGGAAAAACTGGGGCTGGTAATGTGCCCGGAGATCCACACCCCCTCCAATCTTAAGGGGAAAATGGTGCAGGACTACGTGGCCTTTATCCGGGAAACCGGCACCCGGCATTTCGGCCTGAACATCGACTTCTCGGTGTTCCGCAACAAGTTTGCCGAGGGCGAGTGGCGTAGCCCCCAGTTCCAGCCCAACGAGCCCGCGGATATGGTGCCCCTGCTGCCCTACATCTACTGCTGCCACGCCAAGTTTATCCATATGAGCGACGATTTCCAGGAAACCACCATCCCCTACCCGGAGATCATCCGGCTGCTCCAGGCGCACGGTTGGGACGGCTATCTTCTAAGCGAGTACGAAGGTGCGGACAAGTACGACCCCGGTTATCAGGTG
>CANOFK010000165.1 GCA_947565265.1 uncultured Clostridia bacterium
TTTCCCTGCCCGCCGGAGGCGGCCTTAAAAAAGGAGGCACAAGGGGTGGAGGTCACATGGCTGGCCCTGACGGGAGGAATAGCCCTGATGGGAGGAATGGCGCTGGTAATAGCCGCGCTGGGGATAAAAATATACCTGATGCGCAAAGCGGCGGGGGAGATTGCCAGGGGTTTTGCGGAAAAGTTGCAGACGGACACCAACACGCTGGTGGATATCTCCAGCCGGGACAGGGCCATGCGGGCGCTGGCCGGGGCGGTCAACCGGGAACTGCGCCGCCTGCGGGCCCAGCGGCGGCGGTATCAGCAGGGGGACCTGGAACTGAAGGCGGCTGTTACCAATATCTCCCACGACCTGCGCACGCCCCTGACGGCTATATGCGGCTATCTGGACTTGCTGGGGCAACAGGAGAATACCCCCCAGGCCAGGGAATACCTGGGCATTATGGAGGAGCGGACGGTGCTTTTGCGCCAGTTGACAGAGGAGCTGTTCCGCTACTGCGTGGTGCTTAGCGACCCAGGGGGGCTGGGGGCGGAGGAGATCGCCCTGAACACGGTGCTGGAGGGGAGTTTGGCGGCTTTTTATACCGAACTGACCGGCCGGGGTATATGCCCGCAGGTTACGATGCCGGAGGAGGTGGTGGTGCGCAGGGTGGACAGGGCGGCGCTTTCCAGGGTGTTTTCGAACCTGCTGAGCAACGCGGTGAAGTACAGCAGCGGCGACCTGACGGTGGAACTGGCCACCGACGGCAGGGTTATCTTTACCAACCACTGCCGCGGCCTTTCGGAGGTGGAGGTGGAAAAGCTGTTTGACCGGTTCTATACCGTGGAGGCGGCCAGGAAGTCTACGGGACTGGGGCTGTCCATTGCCAGGGCGCTGGCGGAACGGATGGGCGGCGGGCTGACCGCCGAATTCTCGGACGGGCAGCTTAGGGTGACAGCTTTTTTCCCTGGGTAGGGGGAGTTGCCGGGGACCCTTCGCCCCTTTTAAGAACCCCCGCCAGCGCTATGGCCGCGCCGGCGGGGGTGGGTTTTATCATGAAGTGAAAAAGGCAGACCCCATGGTTGTGTGGGGGCTGCCTTTTTTGTTTGGGTTTACCTTTTATAGGGGGGAGAACCTTTGCCTATAGGGGGCGTAAAACCCTTTGGGCGGGACAGGGGCTTAGGAGAAAGCCTCGGCGTAGGCCATCATGACCTGGGCGACCTGGGCGCGGGTGGCGTAGCCTTTGGGGCTGAGCATATTGTTGCCCATGCCGGAGATGAGGTTGTTCTCGGTGGCCCAGACCATGGCGTTGCGGGCATAGCCGCTGACGTTCCAACTGTCAAAGAAGGGCAGGCGGTTGGAGGAGGGGGCTGGCTGGCCGGCGTAGTTCCACAGCATGAACACCATCTGTTCACGGGTGATGAGGTCTTTGGGGCCGTAGTTACCGTTGGTGTAGCCGCTGACAATGCCGGATTTGGCCGCCCAGGTGACCGCCTTATAGTACCAGGCTTTGGGGGAGATATCTTTAAAGGGGCAGTCTACGGAGCCGACACCTACCAGGTCAGGGCAGCCCTCCCGCTGCCAGAGGACGGTGGCGAAGGTGCTGCGGTCGGCATAGGCATTGGGGGTGTAGGTGCCGTTGCCATTGCCGTTCATGATGACCTCATCCAGGCAATAGTGCACGGCGTCGTGGTACCAGGCGGTGGTGCTCAGATCCCGGAACTTGGCCAGGGGGCAGTCATACCCGTGGCTACAGGTGAGGTAGGAGGCGGGGGGGATGGGCCGGAACACCGCGTGGATGGTGTGGTCCTCGACCAGGTCGCGGAAGGTGTAGCTTTCCATAGAATAGCAACTGACGCCGTCCACGATCAGGTCTTCCAGCTCATAGCCGTAGTGGGGGCGGGCCACAAAGGTCACGTCCGTGCCCCGGTCCAGGGTGACGTCATTGCTGGCGCCGCTGGTAGTGGTGAGGGAGCCGCCGGTGGAGCAAGTGGCGTAGATGTGCACCGGGGCCTCTTTCCAGATGGCATAGAGGGTGGTGTTGCGGTTGATGGACACCCGGACACCCGCAGGCTGCTGCTCGCCCCGCAGGGTGCCGATGGCCCAGCGGTGGAAGGAGAGGCCGTCCGGGGCGGTGAACTCGCACTCGGGCAGGACAAAGTCTTCGCCCACAATGGCGGTGGCGTCGTCCATATCGCCAAAGCCGGAACCGGGCTCAAAGCTGATCTTAAAGCCCCAGCGGGCGTAGAGGGTGTGGTGGTCTGGGGTGGTAAGGAGGGTATCGCGGGTGACCTGGGTGCCGCCGGAAGCCTCGGTGTACCAGCCAAGGAAGGTGTGCCCGGCCCAGAAAGCGTTGGTGGGCAGGGTGCCGTAGGCCTCGCCAAAGGTGATGGGCTTGGGGTCCCGGCTGCCGGAGCCGCCGTTATAGTTGAAGGTGACGGTGTACTTATTGGCCACCCAGCGGGCGTACAGGCGGGTGGGTACATACTCGCCTACTGCGGTGCCGGAACTGACCTGGGTGCCGTCGGTTTCGGCCGTGTACCAGCCCAGGAAGGTGTAGCCGGGCCGGGTGATGGTGCCGTTGACATCGGTGGGCAGGGTGGGGTACTGGCCCCCGGCGCTGGCGACGATGCTGTTGGGCACATTTTTGCCGAAGGTGCCGCCGTTGGGCTCCAGGGAAACGGTGCCGCTGGCCACCCAGTGGGCGTAGAGGATGACGGGCTTTGTCACCTTGTCGGAGCCGGTAACCAGAGATGAGTTGTCATCCTGATCGGCCGTAAAGTACCAGCCCAGGAAGGTGTACCCGGCCCGTGCAGGCTCCGGGCTGGGGAGGACGGAGTTGAGGGCAGTGTTATGGGCGGCCTCTACCGGCTTGGGGTCGGCGGGGGCATTGGGGTAATTCAGCTTGAAGGTGACGGTGTACTTTTCGGGCTCCCAAACGGCGTAGAGGGTGTGGTCGGCTTTTACCTCGGTGGTAAGGGCCACGGGGGTAGCGCCGGCCGCGGGGGTGGCTGTGGTGTACCAGCCCTTGAATGCGTAGCCGGTTTGGGTGGGGGTGGGCAGCTTAGGCGTACAGTCATTGTAGGTTTTATATGTGGTGACCGTGGAGCCCGTGCTTGTATCGACGGTTTCGATGGGGCAGAGGACATGGGCGGGGCGGTTGCTGTCATCATCGTTGCCGGGGGTGGTGATGCTGCCGTAGTCCAGGGTGACTACGTAGTTTTCCCGCGTCCACTGGGCGTAGAGGGTGTGGTTGGATACGGATGTGACGGTTGTATTCTCATCGACCGTATCGGTACCATCACTTTTTTTATTGGAAGTCCAGCGGTCGAAATGGTAGCCCAAGGGGGAAACAACCGCTTGCGGGTCGGTAAGGCCGGTGTAAGGACCGTCAAACTGGACAGACAGGGTGGGGTTGGGGTCGGGCGCAGGCGCGTCCGGCAGGGTAGGCAGGATGTAGTTTGCGGGGTAGTTGTAGTCCAGGGTTACGGTTAGGGTGAGAGGGGTCCAGTGGGCGTATAGTGTGGTATCCGCAGTTAGTTTGACGGTATCGGAAGTGGTGATTTTATCGCCGCCGGTTGCCTCTGTATACCAGCCGTCAAAGGTATAGCCGTCACGGGAAACGGTGGGGAGGTCGGCGTACTTGCCGTCGTAGGTAACGCTAATTGCAGCAGGGGCAGAAGGAGCAGACGAATAGTTGAGGTTAAAAGAAACTGTATATGTGTTTGCTGTCCAGTGGGAGGTCAGGGTTTGCTTATCATATGAGGATAGTGGTGAACTATC
>CANOFK010000166.1 GCA_947565265.1 uncultured Clostridia bacterium
CACCTGATCGTGGGCATCGTAGGTACAATAATCCTGGGCAGTGTCATCTGGTCCATTGTCAGCAAGGTGGAGCCCGATTATACCGTGGGGATGATCACCTCCTACAATATACCCGGCGAGGTGATGGAAAGCCTGGAAAACCACTTGGCCCAGTATGCCGACGACCGCAACGGCGACGGCCGAGTGGTGGTGCAGGTCAGCAGCTATGTGTTCGGCAACCCGGCCTCTGCGGAGGATATGCAGGCCACCCAGGCCTCTTACGCCCGGTTTGCCGGGGACGCCACCATGGCCAGTTGTATCCTCTATATCCATGACGACGCCGGGTTCAAAAGCTTGGGGGACAGTTTCCAGGGGTTCTTCCAGTACAATGACGGCACGGCCATGCCGGATACCGCCTGGGACTACGAGAACGCCATGCGTCCTTGGGCAGAGGTACCGGGCCTGGCGGCGTTCACCGCCCAGGGCAACGAGCTGAGCAACTGGACCCCTGAGGTGGTACAGGAACTGTGCAGCCGCTTGCGGATCTCGGTACGCACGGCAGAGGGCAGCAATATCGAGAAGGACGAAAAGAAGATGGCCTACTATGAGGACAGCATGGCCATGCTCCGCCGGCTGGAAAAAGACGAGAAACTCCCGGCCGCGCAGGGGGAGTAGGCGGCCGGAAAAAATAGGAGGGAAAACAAAATGGCAATGACGATGACGCAAAAGATCTTAGCGGCCCACGCAGAGCTGGAGCAGGTAGAGCCGGGGCAACTGATTGAAGCGCAGTTGGACATGGTGCTGGGCAACGACATCACGTCGCCGGTAGCCATCAACGAGTTTGAGAAGTGCGGGGCCACCGGGGTGTTCCATAAGGACAAGATCGCCCTGGTGCTGGACCACTTTGCCCCCAACAAGGACATTAAAGCCGCCCAGCAGTGCAAGCAGACCCGGCAGTTTGCCAACAAGTATGACATCACCAATTTCTTTGACGTAGGCGAGATGGGCATCGAACACGCCCTGCTGCCGGAAAAGGGCCTGGTAGGCCCCGGCGGGGCCATTGTGGGGGCGGATAGCCATACCTGCACCTATGGGGCGCTGGGGGCTTTCTCCACCGGGGTGGGCTCCACCGATATGTGCGCCGCCATGATCACCGGCAAGCTGTGGTTTAAGGTGCCCTCCGCCATCCAGGTAGAACTGAAGGGCAAGCCCACGGGCTTTGTCTGCGGCAAAGACGTGGTCCTGCACCTGATCGGGGAGATCGGCGTGGACGGCGCTTTGTACCAGTCCCTGGAGTTTACCGGCGAGGGTGTAGCCGCCCTCAGTATGGACGACCGGTTTACCATCGCCAACATGGCAATCGAGGCCGGGGCCAAGAACGGCATCTTCCCGGTAGACGAAAAGACCCTGGCCTATTGCCAGGGCCGCTACCAGGGTGAGGTAAAGGTCTACGAGCCCGACCCGGACGCGGTGTATGCGCGCACCGTCACCATCGACCTTTCCACCCTGCGGCCCACGGTTTCCATGCCCCACTTGCCGGAAAACACCCGGCTCATTGAGGAGGTGGGCGACGTAAAGATCGACCAGAGCGTGATCGGCTCCTGCACCAACGGCCGCATCAGCGATATGCGCGTGGCCGCCCAGATCATGAAGGGCAAAAAGGTTGCCAAAAATGTGCGCTGCATCGTCATTCCCGCCACCCAGGAGGTCTACCTCCAGTGCATCCGGGAGGGCTTGGCGGAAATCTTTATTGAGGCCGGGGCCGTGTTCAGCACCCCCACCTGCGGGCCCTGCCTGGGGGGCTACATGGGCATTCTGGCCGAGGGCGAGCGGGCGGTGTCCACCACCAACCGGAACTTCGTAGGCCGTATGGGCCATGTGGATTCCGAAGTGGTGCTGGCCAGCCCCGCCGTGGCTGCCGCCAGCGCCCTGACCGGCTACCTTACCGACCCGGCCAAGCTATGAGGGAGCCGGCCACCCTTACAACCGCCCGGCTGCTGCTCAGGCCGCCGGAGCGGGCCGACGCGCCTGCCATACGGGCCATGCTGGCCCAGGAGCACGTGCGGCGGTACAACTGCCTGGGCAAGCTGCCCACGGTAGAAAAGCTGGAGGACTTGCTGTGCAGCGAGCCGGAGAACCAGCTTTCGTTGGTGCGCAGGGAGGACGGGCAGGTGCTGGGCCACATCGGGCTGGGGCAGGACACGCTGCGTTTCCGGGTCAACGCCACCTCCCTAGACTACTATCTGGGGGAGGAATACGCCCGTCAGGGCTATATGGCCGAGGCCCTGGACGGGCTGCTGCGGCACCTGTTTCTGCGGGAGGGGCTGGAGGCGGTCAGCGCCCGGGCCTTTACAGAAAACACGGCCTCCATCGCCCTGCTGGAAAAGCTGGGCTTTATCCGGGAGGGCACCCTCCGCCGGGCCCTGCGCACCTACGAGGACAAATGCTTTGACGACGCCTTGTTCTCCCTGCTGCGGGAGGAGTACCTGGCCGCGCATCCCCCCAAGCTGGGGGATACGCTGCAAATCCGCATGGACCGCCCCATCGGTGCCGTGCACCCCAAGCACCCGGACCTTACCTATCCCATCAACTACGGCTATGTGCCCGGCCTCACCGCCCCGGACGGCGAAGAGCAGGACGCCTACGTGCTGGGGGTGGATGTACCCCTGGAGGTGTTCACCGGCCGGTTCATCGCCGTCATCCACCGGTTTGACGACGTGGAGGAAAAGTGGGTGCTGGCCCCGGAGGGGATGGACTTCACCAAACGGCAGGTGGAGGAGCTAACCCACTTCCAGGAGCGGTACTACCACACAGAGGTCAGGATGGAGGAAGAGCAATGACAGCCTTGGAACAGGCCAGCCACCAGATTATGGCCTTTATGCGGGGCCGCTATTGCCTGGACGAGGTAGGCGACGGCAAAGGGGAGTTGAAGTTCCGGCAGGGGAAGAAAACCATCCTCACCATTTACAGCAGGGAAGGGCGGTTCGACTTCATGCTGATTTTCGGCCAAAAGGAGCGGGCGGCTTTTGAGGCCCGCCGGGAGGAGTTCCCATCCTGGATACAGGAAATATACGACAGCGCCAAAACCTACCACGACGGCAAGTGGATGCTTTTCCCGGTGTCTGCCCCCGAACAGGTAGAGGCCCTCAAGCCCCTTATTATGATCAAGAAAAAGCCCAACCGCAAGCCCTTCCCCAAAGAGGGCGCGGTGTACGGCCAGTGCGGCCAGCGCTGCGACCTGTGCGTGCACTACATAGGCCAGGACGAGGCGCGCCGGCAGGAGATGATCCCCCCACTGACCCGGATGTACGGCATCACAGACTGGTCCATGCGCTGTGGCGGCTGCGAAAGCGATACCTGCTACTGTAAGGGCGAGCCCTGCCCCGCCAAAGCCTGCGCGGCGGAAAAGGGCCTGGCCCAATGCCGGGACTGCGGGGCGCATCCCTGCATCCGGGCCACCACCTCAGACCATCTGTCCATGGTCCACACCGAAACCCATGACGCCCAGGAGATTACCTGGGGGATTTTGCCCTATGTGCCCTACCAATATGAAAACAGGTGAACAGTAGGGGTTGCCATGCCCTATATTTCCATTGAGTGCGGGGCCCTGGACAAGGGGCAAAAAAAGGCGCTGATTGAGCGGCTGACCGCCACGGCGGCGGAGATCACCCATATCCCCACCGGTTTTTTCACCGTAACCATAAAGGAGCTGCCGGACGAGAACTTTGGCATCGGCGGCAGAAGTATAGACAGGATCAAAGCGGAATATGCCCAGGCGGA
>CANOFK010000167.1 GCA_947565265.1 uncultured Clostridia bacterium
CCTGGAACGGGAAGTACCTGATGATCTACACCGACGCGGATACGGACGAAACGAACAGCGCCCACCGGGAGAAGGTTGCCAAGCTGTTTGAGACGTTCAAGGACTAAACGGACATATATTGACGCGAAAAGCCGCCCGGAAACGGGGCGGCTTTTTTTGTTTGTTCTTTTTAGCTGTGCTTACTGCTTACTGGCCGGCTGTTCTCTCTTACCGCTTTTCCTTCTCTTTTTGGGACTTTTTGAGCAGGAACGCGGCGGTACCCGTCATGGCCAGCAAGCCGATGAGCAGGCAGCCTATGGCGTAAACCAGGAATACGGTTTCAAAGGGCGCTACAAAGCCCCATGCCCCTACCAGGTACAGGGCGGGCGCGGCCAGGATCAGCCACCAGCGCTGCCGCCAGGCCCGCCCCGCAAATATGCCAGTGGCAAAGCAGAACATGGGGTCTACTACGTATAGCAGGAGCACGGCGATGGCAAACCCTGCCATACCCTTGAACAGGGTGGCGGCCCAGGGGAACAGCAGCATCAGCACGGCGGTGGACAGCAGCCAGATGAGGACCGGTTTTTTCATGGTGACATCGCTCCTTTTTGGGGTAACGCTGGGGCCCAGGGGTGGGCTTTTAGCCGATCTTGTCCTTGCCGCCCATGTAGGGGCGCAGGGCTTCCGGAATCTTAACGCTGCCGTCGGCTTGCAGGTTGTTTTCCAGGAAGGCGATGAGCATACGGGGCGGGGCTACCACGGTGTTATTCAGGGTATGGGGGAAGTAATTGCCCTCGCTGTGCTTAACCCGGATGCCCAGCCGGCGGGCCTGGGCGTCGCCCATGTTGGTGCAGCTACACACCTCGAAGTACTTTTTCTGCCGGGGCGACCAGGCCTCCAGGTCTACGCTTTTCACCTTCAGATCGGCCAGATCCCCGGAACAGCACTCTAGGGTGCGCACGGGGATATCCAGCGCCCGGAAAAGCTCCACCGAGTACCGCCACATCTTGTGGTACCAGTCCATGCTGTCCTCAGGCTTACAGACCACGATCATCTCCTGCTTTTCGAACTGGTGGATGCGGTACACCCCCCGCTCCTCGATGCCGTGGGCCCCCACCTCTTTGCGGAAACAGGGGGAATAGCTGGTCATGGTCTGAGGCAACTGGTCCTCGGTCAGCAGGTTTCCGGCGTACTTGCCGATCATGCTGTGCTCGCTGGTGCCGATGAGGTACAGGTCTTCCCCTTCGATCTTGTACATCATGTTCTCCATCTCGGCAAAACTCATAACGCCGGTGACTACCTCGCTGCGGATCATAAAGGGCGGGATGCAGTAGGTAAAGCCCTTATCAATCATAAAATCCCGTGCAAAGGCTAAGATGCCCTCGTGCAGCCGGGCAATATCCCCCATCAGGTAGTAGAAACCGTTGCCGCTGGTGCGCCGGGCGCTGTCCAGGTCAATGCCGTGGAGGCGCTCCATAATATCCGTGTGGTAGGGCACTTCAAAATCAGGCACAAGGGGTTCGCCAAAGCGCTCCAACTCCACGTTCTCGCTGTCGTCCCGGCCAATGGGCACCGAGCTGTCAATGATGTTGGGGATCACCATCATCCGCTTTTTGATCTCCTCGGTCATCTCCGCCTCTTTGCGCTCCATCTCGGCCAGTTCATCGGCAATTGCGGCTACCTTTTTTTTAATTTCCTCGGCCTCGGCTTTTTTGCCCTCTTTCATCAGCTTGCCGATCTCTTTGCTCACCAGGTTCCGCTGCTGGCGCAACTCGTCCCCACGGGCTTTGCTGGCCCGGAACTGGCTATCCAGTTCCAGCACCTGGTCCACCAGGGGGAGTTTTTCTTCCTGGAATTTCTTTTTGATGTTCTCCTTCACCAGTTCCGGGTTTGTCCGTACCAATTTAATGTCCAGCATTATACATTCTCCTCATTGGTTAATTTCAAGTCGCTGAGCAGGTTTTGCAAGTCCTCCTCGCCGTAGAACTCGATTTGCAGCACGCCTTTTTTTGTGGTGCCCGCCACCTTTACCTTGCGGCCCAGATAATCCCCCACGGCCAACTGGGCCTCGGCGTAAAACTGGCTGGGCTGGCTAGATCGGGGCGCCGCCTTTTTCTCCACTTGGGCAGACTTTTTGGCCATGGCCTCCAACTCCCGGACAGAGGCCCCCTCTTTGGCCCGCTGGGCAGCGGCGCGCATGGCGTCCTCGTCTTTGAAGGCCAGCAGCGTGCGGGCGTGCCCGGCGGTGATCTCCCCTTTCTCCACCATTTGCTGGATATCCTCCGGCAGGGTGAGCAGGCGCAGGGCATTGGCCACCGCGGGGCGGGATTTTCCCACCGCGCCGGCGGCTTCCTCCTGGGTGAGGCCCTGCACGTCGATAAGCTGCTGGAAACCCCGTGCCTCTTCCAGGGGGCTCAGGTCTTCCCGTTGCAGGTTCTCGATCAGGGCGAAGAGCATCTCTTCGCCGTCGGTCATCTCCCGCACCACGGCGGGCACCTCGGAAAGCCCTGCCATACGGGAGGCCCGCCAGCGGCGTTCGCCGGCCACAATGCGGTAGCCGCCGCTGACCATTGGCCGCAACAACAGGGGCTGCAACACCCCGTGCTGGGCAATGGACTCCGCCAACTCCGACAGGGCTGCGCTGTCAAATTCTTTTCTGGGCTGTTCCCGGTTGGGCTCTATTTCTTCAATGCGGATGGTAACTGCCCCTTCGCCGCCCTCGGCCACATTTTCCGCGAAGATGGCGTCCAGGCCCTTCCCTAAGCCGCGTTTCTTTACGCTCATCGTTTCTCCCCCTTATCCCTTGCTTTTCAAGATTTCCTCCGCCAACTCCCGGTAGGCCTTTGCGCCTTTGGAAAGCTTATCGTAATACAACACCGGTTCCCCAAAGCCCGGAGCCTCGGAGAGCCGCACAGCCCGTGGAATCACGGTTTTGAACACCTTGCGGGGGAAGTATTTTTTTACTTCCTCTACCACCTGCTGGGTCAGGTTCAGCCGGCCGTCATACATGGTGAGGAGCACCCCCTCCAGGTCCAGCAGGCTGTTGTACTGGCGCTTTACACGGCGCACGGTGTTCATCAACTGGGAGAGCCCCTCCAGGGCGTAATACTCGCACTGGATGGGGATCAGGATGGTATCCGCCGCGTTGAGGGAGTTGGTGGTGATAAGCCCCAGGGAGGGCGGGCAGTCGATGAAAATGTAGTCATAGTTCTCCCGTACGGCGGCAAGGGGCTCTTTCAGCCGCTCTTCCCGGTGCTCTACCTGCACCAGCTCAATTTCCGCCGCGGCCATGTCGATGCTGGCCGGCAACAGGTCCAGGTTCTTGAATTGGGTCTTGAAGATGGCGTCCCCGGCCTTGGCCCCCCCGATGACCACCTGGTACATGGTGATGGGGCAGTTGCGCCGGTCTACCCCCACCCCGCTGGTGGAGTTCCCCTGGGGGTCCGCATCTGCCAGCAGGATTTTCTTCCCCATGTCCCCCAGCGCCGCCGCAAGATTGACCGCGGTGGTGGTCTTCCCCACCCCGCCTTTCTGGTTTGCTATCGCTATTATCTTTCCCATCCGTTATTCGCTCCATTTTTTAATCTTCTGCTATTATAGCATAGTTGCCTGGATATTACCAGCCCTTTTTTGGATGGGGTGTGGCCACAAAGAAGAGTTTCTGACGAAATGTTGGCCTCTGGCAGTTAAGAGTTGGCGTAGCCAACTCTTGGGCTTTGATTCTCGGCTGCCGCCTCGGTCGGCGACGGGAAATCGCCACCGGCGATTGTCGCCCC
>CANOFK010000168.1 GCA_947565265.1 uncultured Clostridia bacterium
TATCTACATTTTTTCTGAATCATATTCTATTGAAATCACTTTCCCTACACCAACCATAACCACCCCCATTACCCAATAACCCCTAAAAAAACAAAACAAGAAATAAAAAGAAAAAATCGTCCCTTCCCCAATTATAGTAAACCCTCCTCGCGGGCGCCAAGCCAAAAAAACGCCCACACGTTCTTGCGCGGCGCAAAAGTTTTGGAAGGTTCTTAGGGAACTTTTTTCAAAAAGTTCCCTAAGCCGCCGGAGGCGACCTTGGGAGGTGGCCTTAGCGGGGTGTGGGGCAGAGCCCCACGGCCGCAAACCTAAAGTCCCCCGTAAAAGCGAAAACCCCGGAGCAAATGCTCCGGGGTTTTCGCGCTAAAAAGGAGATTATGAAAAAGAAAAACTTGTACGCAAATTGAGTTGGGCAAAGGCACACGCCGCCGTTATTCCGAAGTCCCGCTGTTCTCTGAGAGGACCAGTTGCAACTTCACCCCAGCCTCGCCGGTCAAAGGCCGGTCCACCGTCAGGGTCACGGTATCGCCGGGTTTTTTGCCGGCAATATACGCCGCAATGGTGCCCGCCGAAGTAACCTGGGTATCGTCCACCGCCGTAATCACATCATACATCTGCAAACCAGAGGCTTTGGCGTTGTCCGTCACCACGGCCCCCACAAAGAACCCCTGGGGCAGCCCGTAAAAGTTCATGCGGTCCAGGTAGCTGCCGGTAATGCCCAGCATAGCCCGGTCCTTCACATAGCCATACTCTATCAAATCAGACACAATGGGCTGTACCACCTTCGAGGGGATGGCAAACCCCATGCCTTCATACTCTGTAGCCGCGATCTTGGAAGAGTTGATCCCCACCACCAAGCCGTCCTCATTCACCAGCGCGCCGCCGGAGTTGCCGGGGTTAATGGCCGCATCCGTCTGGATGCAGTTGACCATAAAGCCGGTTTCGCCGTTGGTAACAGGCCGGTTCAGGGCAGAAATATACCCAATGGTCACGCTGGAGTTAAACTGCAAGCCGCCGGGGTTGCCAACGGCCATCACCATATCCGTCACCTGCAAGCCGTCCGAATCCCCAAAGTCAGCGGGGGTCAGTTGGTCGTCGGTGTTGATCTTCAGCACAGCCAAGTCCGTCTGGGTGTCCTCGCCCACCAGTTCCGCCTCATAGGTCACGCCCTCCGAGGTCACCACCGAAATATTGGTTGCCCCGTCAAGCACGTGCTGGTTGGTCACAATATCCCCGTCCGCCGAGATGATAATGCCCGAGCCCTCCCCGGCCGGGGCAAGTTCCCCGTCCTCCTGGCTGCCCTGGGTGTAATACCCACCCAGGCCGAACATCCCTTGCTGGCGCACCTGATAATTCTGTACGCACACCACCGAAGGGATCACCTTCTGGGCGATCTCCTGGGTCGTGCCTCCCGGCCGGGTCACGGTGGGGGAGGCATCCTGGCCGCTGTCCGCCTTCTGGTACAGGGTAAAGGCGGCGGTTTCCCTGGCGTTTTCCGGGGCCTGCACGTGCACAACCCCGTTCTCGATCATGGCGGCAAATATCCCCACCGAGCCCAGGGAGATCATCCCGCAGGCCAGCACGGCCGCCAGAATTTTGGCAAAAACCTTTCCTGCCTTCCCCTTCTTTTTGGGTTTGGGCTGTACCGGCTGCATAGGCTGGCCGGGCTGGGCATAATACCCGTTGCCGGGCTGGGGCCCCCAGCTATAGCTGCTGGGCTGCACCGATTGTACCGCTTGCACATTTTGCGCCGTCTGTACCGGCTGCGCTTGTTGGGTCTGTTGCGTCTGCCCGTCCGGCTGATTGGCCTGGCCGGTTTGGCCCGGCCGCTGCATATACTGGCCAGCCGCCGGGTTATGGTACTGGCCGTAGCCGGTTTGGCTGGTGTAAGGGTTATCCCCGGTTCCGTATCCGGGCGCCTGGGGCTGCCCGTCTGGTCTATCGGTTTTGTTTTCATAAGGGTTCATAAATATAGCCGCTCCTTTCCGTTGATACACCGCTTGGTGTTCCCTTGTCATGGCTATATTATGCCGCCCCAATGTGAAATCTGTGTGAAAAGCGGGCAAAACCTGCCTGAAAACCCTGTGCACGTTTCTGCCACCCGCTGTTTCGCTTATTATAAAGGTTATGTTGCATTTTGTCAATGCCCAAAGCGAATGAACCAAAAATTTCTGAAAATTTCTTCCTGATCTGAAACTTTTCCGCGCCGCCCCAGCCTGACCCCAGCCCGCCCAACAGGAATTTTCCACCCAAATCCGGGTAGGCTAACCGTAAAACAGAAGGGAGCAAGCCGATGAAACGCATAGGCAAACAGACAATGGAATTTGCAACGCCGCCGGGGGTGCTGGGCCACGGGGCCATAGGCGGCCGGAAAGAGGCCGAAGGCCCACTGGGTTCCCAGTTGCACCAGACATTTGACGACACCCGCCTGGGGGAGGACAGTTGGGAGAAAGCCGAGGCCCAGCTTCAGCACGAGGCTTTGGGGGTGGCCATGGCCGTAGCCGGGTGCAAGGCCCAGGATATCGACCTGGTATTCGCCGGGGACCTGCTCAACCAGTGCATCTCCTCTACCTTTGGGCTCATCCAGTTCGGCATCCCCTATCTGGGGCAGTACGGTGCCTGCTCCACCATGGCCCAAACCCTGCTTATGGCCGCTATGGCGGTAGATTGCGGCGCCGCAAACCGGGCGGCGGCTGTCACCAGTTCCCATTTCTGCTCGGCAGAGCGCCAGTTCCGCACCCCCCTGGAGTACGGCGCCCAGCGCACCCCCACCGCCCAGTGGACGGCCACCGCCGCGGGCTGCGCCATCCTGGGCCAGGGGGGCCGGGTCAAGGTGCGCCGGGGCCTGGCAGGCCGGGTGGTAGACCTGGGCGTCAAAGACCCCGCCAACATGGGCGCGGCAATGGCCCCCGCCGCTGCGGCCAGCATCAGCCAGTTTTTGCAGGATACCGCCACCACCCCCCAAGATTATGACGGTATCTTCACCGGCGACCTGGGCCAGGTAGGCAGCCGCCTGTTGCTGGATATGCTCCGGGACGAGGGGATCGACCTCAGCCCCGTGCACAACGATTGCGGCCTCATGCTCTACAGCCGCCAGCAGCAGGACGTCCACGCCGGGGGTTCCGGCTGCGGCTGCTCGGCCAGCGTGCTCTGCGGCCACCTGCTGGGAAAAATGGAGCGCGGCGAGCTGGGCGATATCCTCTTCTGCGCCACCGGCGCGCTCATGTCCACCACCAGCCAGCAGCAGGGGGCGGCCATCCCCGGCGTGTGCCACGTGGTGCACCTCAGCGCCCCCCGCTAATCCCCCAAAAAAGGCGAGCCGCACCCCCGGCCCGCCTTTTTTCCTTGCTATTCTCCCCCAAAAGTGCTATAATCTCTTTTAAGAGTACCCATAAAGCTTGTCCCTGGCTCCGGCTCAGGCCCCGGCGAAGGCCGCCTCCGGCGGCTCAAGGAACTTTTTGAAAAAAGTTCCTTGAGAATCCTCAAAAACTTTTGCGTTGCCCTACCTTTTATCCCTTCTTTTGCCGGTCCCCCTCGCCCCACGTTTTCCGCCTTCCTTACTTTTTTCTTTTTTTCGACATCCCCCCGCCCCGCACCTACTATATAATAGAAAATAAAATAATAAACATAAAAATAAAGAAGAAAGCCAAAGCATATCCAAACACACATAAAAAAGCAAAGCATAAAAGTTTCGTCCACCTTTTCAAAGGTGGTGGGGTTCTTAGG
>CANOFK010000169.1 GCA_947565265.1 uncultured Clostridia bacterium
ATAGCAAGCACGGAGTATCAGAAAGAGGTGACAAGCATGGCCCAAAAGAATTATCACGCGCCCGCCCAGTGCCCTGTTTGCGGAGAGAATATGCAGGTAACACGCCTGCAATGCAGCCACTGCGGCGCCGAACTCAGCGGAAACTTTTCCCCCTGCCGGTTTTGCACACTGGAGGATAAGCACTTACAGTTTGTGGAAGTATTCCTCCGCTGCCGGGGCTCTATCAAAGAAGTCGAAAAAGCCCTGGGCGTCAGCTACCCTACGGTAAAGAATATGCTGGACGCCGCCCTGGCTGCCCTGCATCTGGACGAAAAAACCGAGCAGCTCCAGGCCCGCGCCGAAGAGGAACGGGCGGGCATCCTCGCCCGGCTCTCCGCAGGGGAAATGGATGTTAACGCTGCCATTGCGGCCTTGCAGCAAGTGAAAGGTGGGAAGTAGGGATGTGTGACTTTGATAATGTGCCTAAAATGGTCAACTACCTGGATATGACCAGGGAAAATGCCCTGCGGCTGGCCACCGTGGAGCGTTGGGAAAGAATGGCCAATCATTTCTGCAAAAAACATAACCGGGAAGGCGGGGATCGGCATGAATGAGAAAAACGGCATGAATGACAGCAAGCGTATGATCCTGGAGCTGTTGGAGCAGGGCAAGGTTTCACAGGAGGAGGCCAACCGCCTGCTGGCAGCTTTGGAGGACGAGGAACCCGTTGGGGTGGAGGAGGCGGTAACGCCCCTGGTGACCATCAATGACAGCGGCAGCACCACCCATGTATACGCTGACGGCTCTTCGGAGGCAACAGAAGGCCATGGGGCTCCCCATGCGGCGGACCATACAGGCGGTATCAAGCTGGTCCTTACGGACGAGGGCGTGGAAAACCTGCATACGGATATGGTAGGCGAACCGGCGCTGCCAACGCCCCCTACCCCACCCACGCCGCCTACGCCGCCCACCCCTCCTACACCGCCCACGCCGCCCACCCCCGGCGACCCGGCCGATCTTGACCGTTATCAGCAGGCCATGGATGCGGTGCAGGCCCGTTACCGGGAAAATATGGAGGCGTATCACCGGCAGATGGAGCAGCAGAGCGCTGATTATCAGCAGGATATGGCTGAGTACCAGCGAAGAATTGACCAATACCACCAAAAAGTGGCAGAGGCCCATGCCCAGGACGCTGCGCGCGCCGCCCACCATACCGCCCGGCACAGTTTCTGGCCCCTGACCGAGGAGGAATACGGCGAGATTTACGGCAACGCCTATGCGGCGGTATATGACCCCGCTTATGAAAAGCTTTACACCAAGTTCGGGCCCGGCGCCGAGGGTTTTCAAGAGGAAGTACAAAAGATCGCCCGCCAGGCCCAGGAGGCCGCCCAGGCTGCCGTAGAGGAGGCTTGCGCCAAGAAAGGGCAGTCCCAGGACACCTCGCCATACCAGTCCGGGCAGCATTCCGGCGGCTGGGGCGCCTGGCTGAACAATCTGGGCCGGGAAATAAACCAGGCCATGAACGGCATTGGCACGGAGATCGGCATTGACCTCAGCGAGGCCATGGCCGATGTGGCTGACACGGTTAGCGAACTGAAGGATTCCTTGCAGGAGATGGTAGAGGATTGGCAGGAGCAGCGCGAGGAAGAGTTAGAGGAGGAAGAGGAGGAAAGGGAAGAGGAAGATTTTCTGAACTTCGGCAGTGATGGCGCCCCGGACGCTAGCGTTCAGGCGGGCCCGGCGGGCGAAAGTTTTGAGGACGGTATGTTCGTCTACCGCTGTATGGCTGGGCTTAGCGCCATCGAAAAGCTGGAAATTGACTGGCCCTACGGCTCCGTTACCGTTGTGCCCTGGGAGGGCAACAGCGTGGAACTGGCCGAGTACAGCAAAACCCGGCTGGATGTGCATCAGCGGATGCAGATGGCCGTATCGGACGCGACGGAACTTACGGTGCGGTATCGGGCCAACCAGAAAAAATCCGGCTGGGGACTCGGCTCCCTGGGGATGAAGTCCAAAAAGCTGATTGTTCGGGTTCCCCAACAGCTTTGCGGGCAAGTAGAAGACCTGAAGGTCAAAAGCCTTTCCGGCACCCTGCTGATTTCCGGCCTTGGCGGCGAGGATTTCCAACTGAACAGTGTTTCCGGCACCTTGGTGTTGAAGGATCTCCAGGCCGAGGAACTGGATGCCCAAACCGTTTCCGGCACACTGCGGACATCGGATAATGTGTCCGCCGAAACGCTGAAACTGCACACGGTTTCCGGTACTGTGCTGGCCGAAGGTTTTTCTGCTGAATCCTGCGAACTCCGTACAGTTTCCGGCTCAGTGAAAGCCTGGGGCAATGCGGAAAACTTCAAGGTCAGCAGCACTTCCGGCAGTGTTGAACTGACGGTGGACCAGTGCCCGGAAGAGGCCAAATTCAGTGCGGTTTCCGGCAGCCTACGCCTGATCCTCCCGGAAAACCAGGGCTTTACCGCCAAGTATAGTTCCGCTTCCGGCGGTTTCCACTCCGATTTCCCCGTTTCCACCAGCGGCACCCCTAAAAAAAGCAGCGCCACCTACGGAAATGGCAAAACCAAAATCAAGATGAACACCACCTCCGGCAGCATGAAAATCCTCCGCCGGAAGGATTAACCCCCCTCCCCCCCACACTTTTACCACTTGCAAAACCACCCGGCTTACTGTTTCCGGGTGGTTTTTTGTTGCCGGCTGGCGGGGTTGCCTCCGGCGAGCAGGGGCTCTGCCCCTGCACCCCGCCAAAGGAGCAAAGCCCCTTTGGAATCCCTATACCGCTATCTGCCTCTCTTTTACTTTTAACCCGTCTGCTCGACCGATAGCATAAACTTAACATCTTTTTTCTTTTTTTAAATATTCCTTTTTGCTGTTAGTTTCTCGATCGGCTATTAGAAGAATTTGAGCGGGATGTTGTTTCGTTTTTTATATAATAAAAAATCGAAAAAAATTTCTACTGCTCTTGCTGGCTTTGGCAGGGAGATGGAGCGTGGGCCCATTGGCCGGGTCCAGGGACGGCCTTAGTCCCTGGTAGGGTTTGGGACGAAGTCCCAAGGTCTTATTAGCCGGCACCCCCGGAAGATCACACCAAAGAAAGAGCGCGCCCTCCAAAAGGAGGACGCGCTTTTTTTGCGGGGATGTTCCCGTTCAGGCTGGGGTACTTACACCAGCTCCAGGATAGCCATTTCGGCGGCATCGCCCCGGCGGGGGCCAAGCTTGGTTACCCGCGTATAGCCGCCGTTACGGTCGGCATACTGGGGGGCAATGGTATTGAACAGCTTAGCCGCGGCGCTCTCTTTGGTGACAAAGCTCATCACCAGGCGCTTGCTGTGCAAGTCATTGTTTTTGGCAATGGTAATCATCTTCTCGGCCAGAGCCTGCACCTCTTTGGCGCGGGTGGCAGTGGTTTCTATTTTACCGTTTTCAAAGAAGAACGTCACCATACCGCGCAGCATGGCGGTACGATGGGCTGTATTGCGGCCCAGCTTTCTGGTTCCCGGCATGATAATCCCTCCTATCTGTGGGTATTTATGCTATTCGTCGTCTTTTCGCAGGCTGAACCCCAGGGAGGCCAGTTTCCACACGACCTCTTCCAGGGATTTGCGCCCCAAGTTGCGCACCTTCATCATATCGTCCTCAGACTTGTTGATCAGGTCCTCCACGGTATTGATGTTGGCCCGCTTGAGGCAGTTG
>CANOFK010000170.1 GCA_947565265.1 uncultured Clostridia bacterium
CTAAGTGGGGACCCAAAGGGGGCTGGGGCAAAGCCCCGGCCGCCGGGGGCCAGGGGCGGGATATAAACATAGAAAGCGGGGATAGTTTGAACATACGTGAATTGGAGCTGCTGAGCTGGGATTTGCGGCAGCGGGTTTTGGACTTGATTATGGCCGGGGGCGGGGGGCACATTGGCGGGGACATGAGCCTGCTGAACGCCCTGCTGGCGCTTTACGAGAACCACCTGCGCATCAGCCCGGAGAGCGCCGGTGACCCGGACCGGGACAGGTTCGTGCTCTCGAAGGGGCACGCGATGGAGGCCTATTACGCGGTGCTGTGCCACCGGGGCTTTTTGGACTGGGCGGAGGTGGAAAAGGGGTTTTCACGGTTCGGCTCGCCCTACATCGGCCACCCCAACAACAAGCTGCCGGGGGTAGAGATGAACGCCGGCTCGCTGGGCCACGGGCTGCCGGTGTGCGTGGGGATGGCTTTGGCCGGGAAACGCAAAGGGGCCGGGTTCCGGGTGTACACCATTATGGGGGACGGGGAACTGGCCGAGGGCTCTGTTTGGGAGGGGGCCATGGCCGCCGGGCACTACCGGCTGGACAACCTGTGCGCGGTGGTGGACCGCAACCGGTTGCAGATCTCCGGCCCCACCGAAGAGGTGATGGGGCATGAGCCGCTGGCCGGGCGCTTTGCCGCCTTTGGCTGGGAGGTGCTTTCGGTGGACGGGGACTGCCTGGCCCAACTGGACAAAGCCTATGCCAGGGCCAAGGAACTTACCGGGAAACCGGTGGTGATCATTGCGAACACCACCAAGGGCTATGGCGCGGCGCTGATGGAGGGCAAGGCGGCGTGGCACCACCATCTGCCCACTTGGGAGGAGTACGGGCAGATCAAAGAAGAGTTTGCAAAAAGGAAGGAGGCGGCCCGGTATGCATAACATACCCAACCGGCAGGCGATCTGCCAGGCCCTGATGGACAGGGCCGAAACCGACCGGGATATTGTGGTGCTGTGCAGCGACAGCCGGGGCAGCGCCAGCCTGGCGCCCTTTGCCCAGCGGTTCCCGGCACAGTTTGTGGAGGTGGGCATTGCGGAGCAGAACCTGGTGAGCATGGCCGCGGGGATGGCTGCCTGCGGGATGAAAGCCTTTGCGGCCTCGCCGGCCTGTTTCCTCAGCACCCGCAGCTATGAGCAGGCCAAGGTGGACTGCGCCTACTCGGACACCAATGTGAAGCTGATCGGTATTTCCGGCGGGGTAAGCTACGGGGCGCTGGGGATGAGCCACCATTCGGCACAGGATATTGCGGCCATGAGCGCCCTGCCCAATATGCGGGTGTACCTGCCCAGCGACCGGCATCAGACAAAGCGCCTGACGGAAGCCCTGCTGGAGGACCACAGGCCGGCTTACATCCGGGTGGGGCGCAACCCGGTGGAGGATATTTACAGCGAAACCCATTGCCCCTTTGTGATGGACCGGGCCAACTGGCTGATGGGGAAAGGGGAAAAGGTGCGGGCGGCGGTGATCGCCTGCGGGGAGATGGTCTACCCGGCGCTGGAGGCCGCCAGGCGGTTGGGGCAGCGGGGCATTGCCGCCAGCGTGCTGGATATGTACTGCGTGAAACCCCTGGACCGGCAGGCTGTGGAAGAGGCCGCCGCCGCGGCGGAGGTGGTGGTGACGGTGGAGGAGCACGCGCCCTACGGAGGGCTGGGCAGCATGGTGGCCCAGGCAGTGGGCGCGTGCTGCCCCCGGCGGATACGGTGCCTGGCCCTGCCGGACGCGCCGGTGGTTGCCGGGACCAGCCGGGAGGTGTTTGCCCACTACGGGCTTACGGGCGAGGGCATTGCCCGCTGTGTAGAGGAGATGTTGGGATGCAGTATATCTTGAGCATAGACCAGAGCACCAGCGGCACCAAGGCCCTGCTGCTGGACCGGGAAGGGGAACTGGTGGGGCGGGCCGACCTGCCCCACGCCCAGAAGGTAAACGGGAAGGGCTGGGTGAGCCACGACCCGGTGGAGATCTACCGGAACACCCTGCTGGCGGCCGGGAAACTGCTGGACGCCACCGGGGTGGACCCGGCGGGGATTGAGGCCATTGGCATAAGCAACCAGCGGGAAACGGCGCTGGTGTGGGACAGGGACACCGGCCTGCCGGTGGCGGACGCGGTGGTGTGGCAGTGCGGCCGGGCCCAGGACATCTGCGCCCGGCTGGCGGGGCGGGAGGAGGAGATCAGCCGGAAAACCGGGCTGCGGCTTTCCCCCTACTTTCCGGCGGCCAAGTGGGCCTGGCTACTGGAGAATACCCCGGACTTGCAGGGCCGGCGCCTGTGCGCGGGGACCATTGACAGTTGGCTCTTGTACAAGCTGACCGGGCAGTTTAAGACGGATTACTCCAACGCCAGCCGTACCCAGTTGTTTGACATCCACCGGCTATGCTGGGACCAGGGGCTGTGCGAGGCCTTTGGGGTGGACAGGGGGCTGCTGCCCGCTGTATGCATGAGCGACAGCCGCTTTGGGGACACGGACCTGGAAGGGCTGCTGCCCCGGCCGGTGCCGGTGCACGGGGTGCTGGGGGACTCCCACGGGGCGCTGTTTGGGCAGGGCTGCGTGAAACCGGGCATGGGCAAGGCCACCTACGGCACCGGGTCTTCGGTGATGGTGCACGTGGGGGAGGCGCCGGTGCACAGCAGCCGGGGCATTGTGACCTCGCTGGCCTGGGGCATGGGCGGCAAGGTGCAGTATGTGCTGGAGGGGAACATCAACTACGCGGGGGCCGTGACCACCTGGGTGGCAGAGGGCCTGGGGCTGCTGGCATCGCCCAAAGAGGCGGGCCGGGTGGCGGCACAGGCCGACCCGGAGGACGGGACCTACCTGGTGCCGGCCTTTACCGGGCTGGGGGCCCCGTACTGGCAGCCCGCTGCCAGGGGGATGTTTTGGGGCATGGGCCGGGGTACCGGCCGGGCGGAACTGGTGAAGGCTGCGGAAGAGTGCATTGGGTACCAGATAGCGGACGTGGTGGAGGCCATGCGCGAAGAGGGCATCCCCCTGACAGAACTGCGGGCGGACGGGGGGCCCACCAGGGACGGGTATTTGATGCAGTTCCAGGCGGACATACTGGGCCTGCCGGTGGCCGTGCCGGAGCGGGAGGAGCTTTCCGGCATGGGCGCGGGGTACTGCGCGGGCATTGCCTGCGGGCTGTACCGGCCGGAGGTACTGGAGCGGGCCGGGCGCCACAGCTACCGCCCCCAAAAGGGTAGCGGCTGGGTGGAAAAGCACTATGGCGGATGGAAAAAAGCGGTAGGTATGCTGGTATAAAGTACAGACGAAAACAAAGGAGGCAGGCGTTAGGGCGTGCCCAAAGGCGTTGTTATACGCACAATGTTTTGGCGATGGATAAGGAAAAGTTTCGTCCACCTTTTCAAAGGTGGTAGGGTTTTTAGGGGCAACGCCCCTAAACCGCCGGAGGCCGGTTACTTCGTCATAAAACACTGGTTTTGGACACGCCCAGGCATTATGCCGGCTGTGGAAAAATGGGGGATGTTGGAGATCAGCCGCTACTGCCCCCAAAAGGGTAGCGGGTGGGGGGAAAAGCACTATGGCGGATAGAAAAAAGCGGTAGGTATGCTGGTATAAAGTACAGACGAAAACAAAGGAGGCAGG
>CANOFK010000171.1 GCA_947565265.1 uncultured Clostridia bacterium
GATTCCCAAGGGGCAAAGCCCCAGAGTTAGCGCAGCTAACTCTTTGCCGCCGGAGGCAAAGAGGCCGGGGAAACGCTTAATGTTTCATATTCTTCCCGCAGCAGGCGGTATTCCAGGCGGGTTTTCATCTGGCCCTCGTGCCAGGTCCAGCCGGGGCGCCGGGCTTCCAAAATCATGCCGCATTTCTCCATGATGCGCGCGGAGCCCCGGTTTTCTGCCAGGCAGCCGGTGGAGATCCGGTACACCCCGTTCTGCTCAAAAGCAAAGCGGACGACCGCTTTCATGGCCTCGGTGCCGTAGCCCTGGCCCCAGAACGCGGGGAAATAGAAGTAGCCGGCGTGTACCAGCTTGCCTACCGGGGTGCGGCCTGCCACCGTGTACCCCACCGAGCCCAACTGCCGGCCGTCGGCCTTCCGCTCGACCCGCAGAAAGTAGAATTCCCGGTCGGGCTTTTGGGCATCGGCCAATATTCCGGCGAATTCCCTGTGGGCCTCCTCCGGGCTATGCAACATGATATCCCACTGGTAGCGGCGCATGGCCCCCTCGTCGCTTTTCAACTGGTAGTATTCCGCCTCGTCGGCGGGGATATAATCCCGCAGCACCAGCCGCCCTGTTTCCAGCCGGATCTTTTGGGGCCCTTCCCTTTGCAGAAATGCGTCGATGCGGGCAATGTCCGCCCAGTCCTTCTCCCGGCCCAGGGCCGCCTTTTGCTTGCGGATGCTGGGCAGGCTGGCCGCCCGCAGGCCCGCCACCTGGGTGACTTCCTCCGTTTCCCAGTCCTCCAGCACCTCCACCCAGGGGTTGACGGCAAATATGCGGGTGTTGTCCAGCCCGTCCCGCTTAAAGGGGACGCCCCGCTTTTCCAGCTCGTCTGCCAGCCGGCTGGTGCAGATAACGTCTATATCCCGCGTGGTTTCCTTTACACCGTACAGCACCAGCGCCGCGCCGGAGGTCAGCCAGCAATCCTCGCCTAAAAAATCCAGCCCGGCGGCTATGCGCAGGATGTCCTCCCGGCGCAGAAGTTTTCCCTCCGTATACCCTATTGCTCCCATTTTAGGCTCCTTTCTGCCATGTTTTCTCCGGCCAGCCTGCCTGTGGCAAAGGCGATTTGTAGGTTGTAGCCCCCGGTGGGCGCGTCTACGTCCAGCACCTCGCCCGCAAAGTAGAGCCCTTCTACCAGCTTGGAGGCCATGGTCCGGGGGTCTACCTCCCTGCGGGTTACGCCCCCCGCGGTGACGATAGCCTCTGCCATGGGCCGGAAACCCTGTATCTCTACGGTAAAGTCCTTCAGAAGTGCCAAAAGGGCCCGGCGCTGGGCCTTTGTTACCCCGTTGCAGCGGGCGCCGCCGGGGATGCCGCTGCGCTCTACCACCACGGGGATAAGCTTTTGGGGCAGCAGCCTGTCCAGGGCGTTGGAGAACTGGCGGTTTTTGTTTTCTTCCAGGTCCCGCAGCAGGCGGGCATCCAACTGGCTCTCGTCCAGGGCGGGCTTGAGGTCGATATGCACCCGGTAGGTACCGGGCTCCATAGGCCGCATATGGCTGGACGCGCTGAGGATGGTGGGCCCGCTGAGCCCGAAATGGGTGAAGAGCAGTTCGCCGAAGTCCTCATATACCGGCTTTTTTTGCCCGGTGCGGGTCACCCTGACCCCGCAGTTGCGCAGGGAGAGGCCCATCAGCCGCCGGCAGGCGTCCCCCGCGGCCACCAGCGGCACCAGCGCCGGGGCGGGGGGCACAATGCTGTGCCCCGCCTGCCCGGCCAGCCGGTAGCCCGCGCCGTCGGAGCCCGTGGCCGGGTAGGAGGCCCCGCCACAGGCGACCAGCACCGTATGGGACGGGTACTCCCTCCCAGCGGCGGCCACCCCCTGTACCCTGCCGTTTTCTATCAGCAGGCCGGTGACGGTTTCCTGGCGCACCTGTACGCCCTGGCCCAGGGCATAGGCTGCCAGGGCATCGGCGACGTCATGGGCGCTGTCTGAACGGGGGAACACCCGCCGGCCCCGCTCGGTTTTAAGGGGCACGCCCAGGCCCTCGAAAAAGGCCATGACCGCCTCCGGCGGGAAGGCGGCCAGCGCCCCGTACAGAAACTTGCCCCCGTTTGTCAGGGCGGCTACCTCCTGGGGGGCGCAGTGGTTGGTTAGGTTGCACCGCCCTTTGCCGGTAATACGCAGCTTGCGGCCTAACCGGCGGTTCTTATCAAACAGCAGCACCCCGGCGCCCCGGGCGGCGGCTGTGCCCGCGGCCATAAGCCCGGCCGGGCCCCCGCCTATAATGATAATATCCCTCAAGCGTTTCCCTCTTCCACTTTTTCGTAGACCCCGTACTCGTCCCAGATGGATTCGATGTACTGGAGGTTTTCCAGCACCTCTGTCTTTTTTTGGATGGCCACCGTGACGATCAGCGCGTTGATAAGGCTGAGGGGGCCCACCAGGGAGTCTACAAAGGACACCATATCGCTGCGGGCCAGCAGCACGTTGGAGGCCCATTTTGCCAGGGGGGACTGGTAGCTGTCGGTAATGGCGATGGCCGTCATGCCCCGGTCGGAGGCGTATTGCAGGGCTTTTGCCGCCTTTTTGGAGTAGCGGGGGAAACTGATGGCGATAATGGCGTCCCCCTGGCCGACACGTACCATCTGCTGGAAAATGGCCGACTCGCTGGTGGCCTCGACCAACTGGACGGTGTCAAAGATCAGCCGGAGATAGTGGGCCAGCAGCGTGGCCAGGGCCAGGGAACTGCCCGCCCCCAGCACAAACACCCGCTTGGCCCCTACCAGGGCCTGCGCCGCCTGGTAGAACGCCTCCCGCTCCAGGCTTTCCCGTGTACGGCGGAGGATGTCGATGTCCTGCTCCAGCACCGCGTCCAGCAGCTTGCCCTGGGGGATGTTCCGGGAGGTCATCTCCAGACGCTGGAAACTGGTAAGCTTGTTCCGGATCATCTCCTGCACTGCCTGCTGCATGGCCGGGTAGCCGGAATAGCCGATTTCCGTAGCGAAACGCACCACTGTGGACTCGCTGACCCCTACCGTCGCACCCAGCCGCGAGGCGGTCATAAAGGCGACCTCTTCTGGGTGCTCCTGAAGATACTGGGCGATGGCGCGCTGGCTTTTGGAAAAGCCTTGCCGGTTCTTCTGGATGCGCTGGGATAGCTGATCGTTCATAGGTGTGTCCTCTCCTTCAAAAAAAACGTTATAAGGGCTATTTTACGCCATTTTTTCTGTAAAATCAAGTGGTTTTTGCAATAAAGGCGGCCACAACTTGTAAATAGAGGGGCAAAAGGCCCCGCTCCCCCAAACCCCGGCTACGGGAGGACGAAAAGGGGGTAAAAAAGGGCTTTTTGCATCAAGAGGGCGGGCATCTTGCAAAAACGGGCCCGGCCGGGGGCGTTCGAGAGGGGTTATGCGGGGGATATCCCCCACATACCAGCAGGGTGTTGGGCCGGTATCTGGCAGGTATTGGGCATATCTTACCCCCGGTTTTGCCTCCGGCGGACAGGGGCGCCTAGTTTGCCTCCGGCGGGCAGGGGCGCTGCCCCTGCACCCTGCCAAAGGGGCACGGCCCCTTTGGGAACCCTTCTACGCGGGGAGGGGGATGTGACGACGGGGTTGGG
>CANOFK010000172.1 GCA_947565265.1 uncultured Clostridia bacterium
GTAAACATCCACTGGGCCTATTAAGAGGAAACCTTTGCGCCTTGTCAGAAGTAAGTTTTACAGCTTAAACAATTCGTAAGAAACCGCACAGGAAACTGTAATCAGGTAAGGATAAAATATAACATGAAATGAGGTCGTACAGATGGACAACGAGATCAAATTGACCCTGGAGCAGGAGGCCCCCCAGATGCCCACGCTCACCCTGGACCCGGAGCAGCAGGAGGCCCCTGCCGCCCCGGAAGAGCCCCAGATCACCACCCTGGACGAGAGCGTGCTCTCCCCGGAAGAGCGCAAGATGGTGGACGACTTCTCCCAGAAAATCGACCTGCACAACAGCACCATGGTGATGCAGTACGGCTCTGCGGCCCAGAAGAAGATCGCCTCCTTCTCGGACACCGCGCTGAACAATGTGCGCACCAAGGACCTGGGCGAGGTGGGCGACCAGATCAGCAACCTGGTGGTAGAACTGAAGGGTTTTGACATTGATGAGGAGGAGAAAAAAGGGTTCTTTGGGTTCTTTAAGAACTCCGGCAACAAGATTGTGGCCATGAAGGCCCGGTATGACAGCGCCGAGGTGAATGTCAACAAGATCGCCGCCGCCCTGGAAAGCCATCAGGTACAACTGATGAAGGACGTGGTGATGCTGGATAAGCTGTATGACATGAACCTGAATTACCATAAAGAGTTGTCCATGTACATCATCGCCGGCAAAAAGAAATTGCAGCAGGAGCGGGCCACCACCCTGGAGCAGATGAAACAGAAAGCCCGGCAGACCGGCCTGGCCGAGGACGCCCAGGCTGCCAATGACTTCGCCCAGCAGTGCGACAGCTTTGAGAAAAAACTCCACGACCTGGAATTGACCCGCATGGTCAGCGTGCAGATGTCCCCCCAGATCCGCCTGGTGCAGAACAATGACAAGCTGATGAGCGACAAGATCCAGTCCACTCTGGTGAATACCATCCCCCTGTGGAAGAGCCAGATGGTGCTGGCCCTGGGCCTTGCCCACAGTGAGCAGGCCGTCCGCGCCCAGCGGGAAGTCACAGACATGACCAACGAGTTGCTGCGTAAAAATGCCGACAAGCTGAAGATGAGCACCATCGAAACCGCCAGGGAAACCGAGCGCGGCGTGGTGGATATGGAAACCCTCCGCCACACCAACCTCTCCCTTATCCAGACCCTGGACGAGGTGGTCAAAATCCAGGACGAGGGCCGCGCCAAGCGCCGTGCCGCCGAGCAGGAGATCGGCCGGCTGGAAGGGGAACTCAAGCAAAAACTGCTGGATATCCACTCCTGAGGGCTTGGGCGCTGTTAGGGCGCTGTCCCAAACCCCTCCTGTTGGGGCGCTGCCCCAAACCCCATTTAAGAAACTTTTTGAAAAAAGTTTCTTAAAAATCTTCAAAAACTTTTTCGTTGGGCAGGTGGGGGGTGGATTTACGGGTACTCTGCCTAGTTCCGGTGTTTTTGTTGTGCGGTTTTTTGCGTTTTTCTTTTGGATGCCTTGCAGCAGGGTGGCCGGTTATTCCGTTTGTTTTACTTGTTTGATTGGTTGTCCAGCCGTAAACGTTTGGGGGGCGGATCATCCCCTTTTAAAAATTCCCTGACCTTACAAAAGGAGGCTCGTTCATGAAAAAGAAAAGGCATATAGCGGCCTGCGTGGCCATGTCGGTAGCCATTGCCGCCTCGATCCCTTTGGGCATCAACCGTTCATTGGCACGGGTACGGGAGGACGCGGCTGGCCAATACTATTATGATGACGTGGGCTTTTGCCTGTATGAGGGCATCGAAAACCGCCAAGAGGCCGCCAACAGCCTGATCACCGTGGCTGAGCGCTATGTGGAGCAGGAGCCCACTTTGAAGCCCCTGATAGAAGAGTTGGCGTACCGGGTGCAGGCCTCTTACAACGCCTATGATGACGACGACAGTTTTACCAAAACTGTCCGGGCCAACCAGGCGCTGGATGCCCCTGCCCAGGAACTTTCTCAGGCGCTGCAGGGCATTACACTTAGCGAAAAGGATCGGAAATACCCGGCCCAGCTTATCGACCAGATGAAGTCTGAGCAGGATAAGCTGGCCCGCAGCAGCTATAATGACGCGGCCCGGGCGTTTAACGCCAAGCTGGAAAAGATGCGGCCTATGGCGTTGCTGCACCCTATGTCTACCTTTGATAAGGTGGACACCACCGAACAGGCTGTCCCTGCGGACACGGGCATCCCCTCTCCCCCTGCCATGCGGGAGAGCCCTGACGCCCCTGATTTGGATGAAATTGTGGAGCGGGCCCAGGCGTTTGCCGACGACACCGCCAACGGCGCCACGGACTTTGCCGATGACGTGGCGGATTGGGCTGAGGACTTGGGGGAGGAGATCAGCGGCCGGGTTACAGACGCCTTTGGCGGATGAAACCCAGCGGCGCCGTTCACTCCGCTATATTGACAGGAAAGCGAGATCCCCTGGATGAAAAAACGTAGCCTAAATAGCCTGCTGGGCATTCTGCTGGCCCTATGCCTGGTTGCCAGCCTGGCCCCCTCTGCGCTGGCGGCCATCCCCAAAAGGCCCGAAAACAAATATGTGCTGGACAGCGCCGGCGTGCTCTCCAGTTCCACCGAAAAGCGGATCATCTCCACCAACCAGGACCTTTTTGCGGAATGCGGCGCGGAGGTTGTGGTGGTTGCCGTGGACTTTTTCGGCGGGAAAAGCCGGGAGGACTACGCCACTGACCTGTTCAACCAGTGGGGGATCGGCTCCAGCGAGCGGAACAACGGCATCCTCCTGCTATTGGGCATTGGCGAGGACGACTACTATGCCCAGGCCGGGTATGGCATTGAGGACTATTTTAACGGCGGTATGCTGGGGGATATGCTCTATGACTATTTGGAGGAGGACTTTGCAGCCGGTGACTATGACGCTGGGGTGCTTAGGTTCTTCGACGCGGTTGTAGATGAACTGGAGTCCTATTACGCCGGCTCCCCTGCCGCCCCGATGGAGGACGGCCGCTATGAAGGGCCGGCCAGTGGGAGTTCCTCCCGCAGCGGCATACGGGCCCTGGGCACCGTCATCTTCGCCCTGCTGCGGGTAGTCATTGTGGTAGTGGTGCTTTTGCTGGTATTCCGCCTGCTGAAGGGCATTGGCCGGGGCGGCGGGCCACGAGGCGGCGGCGGTGGCGGCGGGTTCTGGCAGGGTATGTTTATGGGGAGCATGATGAACAACCACCATCATCGTAGGCACTATTGGGGGCCCCCTCCCCCGCCACCCCCACCATATGGTGGGCCCAGGCCGCCTAGACCCGGCGGATTTGGGGGCAGACCCGGCGGTTTTGGCGGGTTTGGAGGGTTCGGCGGACGGCCTGGCGGGTTCTCCGGGGGAGGGGGGAGCCGGGGCGGCGGCGCTGGACGCGGTTTTGGCGGCGGACGTTCCGGGGGCTTTCACGGCGGGGGCGGTAGCCGCGGTGGAGGCGCCGGACGCCGGTAATTCGTAAAAATGACGGCTGTGCATGGAGAATGTGCACAGCCGTTTTTCTTTTTGTATAATATTTCTCTTGCTTTGCTGCAATAATTGGTGTATTTGCCGCACGTTTGAAGGGCTTGGTGAATGGGGATTTGGGCGGGTG
>CANOFK010000173.1 GCA_947565265.1 uncultured Clostridia bacterium
CGGTGGGCTACCAGCCCAGCCTGGCCAACGAGATGGGGGAGTTGCAGGAACGGATCACCTCTACCAAGGACGGCTCGGTGACATCGGTACAGGCGGTGTATGTGCCGGCCGACGACCTGACCGACCCGGCTACGGCCACTACCTTTGCCCATTTGGACGCCACCACGGTGCTCAGCCGGAAAATCTCCGAGCAGGGCATTTACCCGGCGGTGGATCCGCTGGCCTCTTCCTCCCGGATTTTGGAGGCGGATGTGGTGGGGGCGGAGCACTACCGCATCGCCCGCAAGGCCCAGGAAATTTTGGAGAAGTATAACGAGTTGCAGGATATTATCGCCATTTTGGGCATGGATGAACTTAGTGAGGCCGACCGCCAGGTGGTGGGCCGGGCCCGGCGGTTGCAGCGGTTCTTTGCCCAGCCCACCCATGTGGCGGAGAAGTTTACCGGCCTGCCGGGTATCTATGTGCCCCTGAAGGACACCCTGGAAAGCTTTGGCAAGCTGGTGGACGGCGAGTTGGACCAGTACCCGGAGGCGGCTTTTTACAATGTAGGCACCTGGCGGGATGTGGTGGAAAAGGCCAAGAAGATAGAGGCGGGTGAGCTGTGATGGAAACCTTTCAGGTACACATTCTGGCGGCGGACCGCACCTTTTACGAGGGGCCCTGCGAGAGCCTGACCATCTCCACCTCGGACGGGGAACTGGGTATTTTGGCCGGGCACAGCCCGATAATCGCCGCGGTGCTGCCGGGGACCCTACGCTATACGGCCCCCGGTGCGGAGCCCCAGACCGCGGCGGTTTCGCCGGGCATGGTGAAGGTGGAGGGAAACGATGTGCTGGTGTTGGTGGACTCGGCCGAGCGGCCGGAGGAAATTGACGCGGCCAGGGCCCAGCGGGAGGCCGACGAGGCCAAGGAGGCCCTGTTGCAGCAGCGCAGCCGGCAGGAACACCAACTGGCCCAGGCGACCCTGGCCCGCGCTTTGAACCGGCTGCGGATCAAGGCATCTACCGCCCATTTGGAGCAGTGAGGAAGAAGAGGACGGAAAAAAGGCCGCGAAACCTTTGTTTCGCGGCCTTTTTATGCTTTTTTACACGGACGGTTTACAGGCCCGCTGGCGGACCGCCTCGTAGAGGAGCACGGAGCCGGCGCAGGCTACGTTAAAGGAACTGGCGGAGCCGGTTTCGGCCATGGGGATGGTGCACAGGGCGTCGCAACTCTGCTTGTAGGCATAGCAGAGGCCGTCGGTTTCGTTACCCAGCATCAGCAGCACAGGGCCGGTAAGGTCCTGGTGGAAGAGGGGGTGCTCCCGGTGGGCGGTGGTGCCGATGACACGGAAGTTGGGGAACCGCTGCCGCAGCCCGGCCAGGAAGGCGGTGACCTCCCGGCTTTCCGCCTGCACGGCGGGCACCTGGAAAAAGGAGCCCATGGAGGCCGTGACCACCTCCGGGTCGTACAGGTCTACCCCGTGGCCGGTGAGGATGAGCCCGTCGGCCCCAAAGCCGTCGCAGGAGCGCAGCAGGGTGCCCAGGTTCCCCCGGTTGGAGGGGCGGTCGAACAGCACCAGCAGGGGGTTGGGGCGGATGGGCAGGGCCGAGAGGCCGCCGGGGCGCATTTTGACCACGGCCAGCAACTCAGAGGCCTCCTCTTTGCCGCTGAGCTCGTCCATCAGCACAGGGGCAAGGCGGTAGTGGATCCCGGCGGGCACATCCCGCAGCATCCCCCGCGCCCAGCCGGACAGGGGCCTGCCCTGGGCGAACAGGAAGGCTTCGATCTGCCAGCCGTTTTTGACGGCCTGGTTGATGTTCCGCACACCCTCTACAAAGAATGCGCCGTACCGGTGGCGCTTGTTGCGGTTGGTTTTCAGCACCTGGAATTTCTGGAATTCGGCCCCCCGGCTGTGGATATCGCATATGGTCTGCTTCATGGCTGTACCATCCTGTCCTGTCATTCCTGTACGTCGATGAGCACCTTCATGGTGGACTCCCGGTGGGCGTCTATGTACTGGTAGGCCTCCAGATACTGGCGGAAGGGGAACCGCTTGGACAGCAGGGGCAACAGCCGCACCTGCCCCTGGGCTGCCAGCCGGATGGCGGTTTCGTAGTCCTCGCTGCGGTACATCATGGAGGTGTTCAGGTCCAATTCGTGGTCGTTGAGCACGGCCAGGTCGATATGGGCCTGGCCGGCGAACACCGCCACCAGGATAATGGTGCTGCCCTTGCGGGCGTGGGCAATGGCCTGGCCCATGGTGGTGTCATTGCCGGCGCAGTCATAGATCACATCGGCCTTATCGGGGCCAAAGCAGGCGAGGAGAGCCTCGCCGAAATCCTGCGCAGCGGTGTTGACGCAGTAGTCGGCACCGCATTCCCGTGCTTTTTCCAGCCGCAGGGGGCTGACATCGGTGATCATCACCCGCCGGGCGCCCATACCTTTGGCGGCCTGGGCCACCAGAATACCAATGGGCCCGGCCCCCAGCACACAAACATCTTTGCCGCTGATCTCCCCGGCCCGGCGCACCGCGTGGACGGCCACGGCCAGGGGCTCGATCATGGCGCCCTCTTCCAGGCTCATGGTATCGGGCAGGGGGGTCACTTTTTGGGCATCGACGGCAAAGTACTGGGAGGCCATACCGGTGGTCTGGAAACCCATGACCCGCAGGTCCTCGCACAGGTTGTACTTGCCGTTGCGGCAGGGCCAGCACTGGCCGCACACCACCTGGGGCTGTATGGTGACTTTTTGGCCGGGGCTAAGGCCGGTGACAGAGGGCCCCAGCTTTTCAATGATGCCGGAAACCTCGTGGCCCTGGGTGACGGGGTAGCTGGTAAAGGGGTGCTCCCCGTGGTAGACGTGGATATCAGAGCCGCAGACGCCGATCTCCATGATTTTAATGAGCACTTCCCCAGGGCCGGGCTCCGGCGTGGGGACCTGCCGGAACGCAATGGCGCCGGGGGCGGTCATAACCTGTTGGAGCATAAGATGTACCTCCTGACTTTCCGCGGCAGGGGCCGCTGGGTGAATTCTGTAAAGCGAGGTGCTTGTCAGCCAGCTTGCAGGCTCTCCACCCGCGCGTCAATGTAGCCCTGCACCTCGACCTTGGGGATGCCCAGCGCAGCGGCCAGTTCGCCGAACAACAGCTCTTCGGCCTGCTTGAGAAAGCGCTCGTCTACACTGCCGAATTTCCGTTTCAGCCGCAACTGTGCCCTCTTTTTGCTGCGCAAGGACACGGCCAGAACCATCCAGTCCTGGCAGTCGTGGCTTTTCAGCATGGCGCCGTATTGCTCGGCCAGCGCCCGGTTGGGTTTGCCGCTGGGGAGAGGGCAATCCAGGGTGGGGATCAGCCCAATCAACCGGTCGGCCTCTTCGCGGGAAATGATCGGGCGCAAGAACACCTTGTCCGATGCCACAGGGACGGAGATCACACAGGCCTTATACAGCGGCTGCAAAACATAATACAACTGCTGGCCAATGTCTGAAAACGCCTGTTCCTTTATCTCGGCCACCCGGCAGACCCCTGTGCTGCCGTATTGGACCAACTGCCCTACTTGATACATGGCTTACCCCCCTAAATATAGTATTTTTCGCCGTATACGGAGGGGATCTCCGTG
>CANOFK010000174.1 GCA_947565265.1 uncultured Clostridia bacterium
TTTCTCGGAGGAAAACTCCTTGGAGAGGGCAGAAAAGTCACTGTCATTGAGCAGTTCGTACTTGTGGGCATCGCTGGGGCGTATCAGTGCCAAAGAGCCTTCTGTCAGCAGTTGGGTCTGGCCGTTTACCACATGGACAGCGCTACCCTGGGGAACCAGGAACAGTTCATAAAAGTCATGGGTGTGCAGCCGGTAGGTAGAGTGTACCCCAAACTGGTGCAGGGCCTTGCCCCCTGCCTGGCGCATATCCTCCTCGGTTTGACGCAATAGGACGGGTTCGTCGGGTAGGGGCTGTAGATCGGCTGGGAGCGGCATGGTGGGGCCTCCTTCTTTCAGGATGCGGGAACGGCTTATGCCCCCATTATACGGTCAACAGGGCTAAAGCGCAAGAGGTAATATCAATAAAAAAGAAAGGGAGAGTACGATGGCAAGAACCGATATAGAGAAACTGCGGGAAGTACTGGAGCTCACCCGCATTTACAGGGAGAACGAGGACATCTGCCTGCGGGAGGCCAGATGCCTTGGCTACCAGTTGGCGCATATCATGGTGCCTATGGATGAAACGGACGGTATTGCCGGCCGGTACGAGCACGGTTTTGTGGGGTTTAGTTCCCAGGCCGGAGGCTACTCGGCCTTAGGGGCAGGGTATACCTATTACTTCAAAGACTTCGAGTTTATCAACGCTATGCAGCATTGTGCCGGGGAGTTGACCGCCGCTGAGAATGCGGACCTGCAAGCGGCCCAACTTTTCTGGCGGGAGGAGAACACCTCCCGTAAGCTGGACCTGGCCTTTGCCCACCGGCACGGCTATGTCCCGGCCAAAGGCTACCCTGCCCCCGGCGTGGGTAACTGTGATTGCCGGGTGGCAGGTACCAACCTGGATTTTGAAAAGCTGATCACCCTGGGCTTTGACGGACTGGAGGAGGAAATTGACGGGAAGGTGGCGGAGAATGGGTCCTCTACCTTTTACCAGGCGCTGAAAATGTGGATAGAAAGCCTGCGCCAGGTCTGTGCCCGCTACCGCCGCCAAGCCCTGGAGTTAGCGGCCCACAGCAGTTCTGGGGAGGCCCGGCGGCGGTTCCTGGCTTTGGCCGATGCCCTGGAGCATATCCAGCACCAGCCCCCGCAGACCTTCTTGGAGGGCGTACAGTTGATGTGGATCTACTCTGTCTGCTGCGACCTGATGAACTATGGCCGCATGGATGACTACCTGGGCCCCCTGTACGCTGCCGGGCTGGACAAAGGCACCCTGACAGAGGAGGAAGGCATTGCCATCATCCTGGCCCTATATAAGCATTTCCGGGAAATCAACAAAATCCACGACTGCCGGGTGATCATCGGCGGCGTAGGCCGTAAGCACCCCCAGGCAGCCGACCGGCTGGCAATGGCTATTATGGAGGCTACCCGGCGTTTCCGGGAAGCGGTACCCCAGCTAACCCTGCGCTACTATACCGGCATGGACGAGGCGGTTTTTGAAAAGGCAATGCAGGTCAACGCCGAGGGGGTCACTTTCCCCATCCTCTACTCGGACGACACCAATGTGCCCGCTGTGCAACAGGTGTATGGCGTTACCCTGGAGGAGGCCCAGCAGTACGTGCCCTTTGGCTGCGGCGAGTATGTGTTGGCCGGGTACAGCGTGGGCACCCCCAATAACGGCATCAACGCGCTGAAAGCTTTGGACCTGGCCCTGCACAATGGGCGCGATTCCTTCCATAACGTGGCCTGCGGCCCCCATACAGGGGAGCTGGCCGGGCTGGACAGCTTTGAAAAGCTGTACCAGGCGGTACTGGATCAGCTACAGCCCGTGATAGAGCGGTTTGCAGAGCATAAGTTCCTGAACTACCAGGTGGCGGGGGAGAACGCCCCCTACCTGCACCTGAGCCTGCTGCTCAACGATTGTGTGGGGCGGGGCAAGCCGGTATTCCAGGGGGGCGTGCGGTACCTTAATGCCTCCAGCGAAACCTTTGGGGTTATTAGCTGCGCGGACAGCCTCACCGCCATACAGGAACTGGTGTTCCGGCAGGGCCGGTTGACGCTGGAGGAGCTGGTGCAGGCTTTGGACAGTAATTTTGAGGGCTATGAGGAAGTACACCGCCTTTGCCTGGACGCGCCCAAATACGGGAACGACAATGACCTGGCGGACGGCATGGCCCAGCGGCTGTTCAACGATATGGCCCGCATGACCATAGAGGCCGGGGAAAAGGCAGGGTTGCACCGCTATAACATCGTCAGCGTCAACAACTCCATGAGCGCGGAGTGGGGGAATTTCTGTGCAGCCTCGGCCTGTGGGCGCAAAAAAGGCAGCCCAATGGCCAACGCCAACGGCCCCTCTCTGGGCGCCGATAAGTGCGGTATTACCGCCCTGCTGAACTCCATGTCCAAGTTTGACAACACCTGCCATGTGGGGGTTATCAACAATGTGCGCTTTACCAAAGAACTCTTTGCACAGGCCGGGGATAAGGTCGCGGCGGTACTGAAGGCTTTCTTCCAGAATGGCGGTGTGCAGGCCAACCTGTGTGTGGTGGGGCGTGAGGATTTAGAAAACGCCATGGTACACCCGGAGAACTACCAGAACCTGATGGTGCGCATCGGCGGGTTCAGTGCCCGGTTTGTCACTCTGAGCCCCATTGTGCAGCGGGAGATTTTGGAGAGGACCACCTATGACGCATAAGGACAACGCCCTGATTTTTGATATCCAGCGCTTTTGCGTGTACGATGGGCCGGGTATCCGCAGTACGGTGTTCTTTAAGGGCTGCAATATGCGCTGTGCCTGGTGCCATAACCCGGAGAGTTTTTCCGACCAGCCGGAACTGCTGTTCCGCCGGGAAAAATGCACCCTTTGCGGCGCCTGTACTGTGTGCCCAAACGGCGCCCAGCAGGTGCAGGGCTCGCAGCGGCATTTCCTGCGGGAAAACTGCACGGCCTGTGGCCAGTGCGCTGCCCGCTGCCCAAACGGGGCACTGGAACTTTCCGGCCAGGAGATGACAGTGGAGCAGGTCATGGAGGTTTTACGGAAGGATGCGAAGTATTACGCCTCCTCCGGGGGCGGCATCACCCTTTCCGGCGGCGAGGCCTCCCTTTGGTTTGATTTTGTTTGCCGGCTGCTGTCTGTCTGCCGGGAGGAAGGGTTCCATACGGCCCTAGAAACCAACGGGCTTATCCCACCCCAGCGGTTGCAGGCCCTGATCCCCCTGACCGGGCTGTTCCTCTTTGACTGCAAGCATACAGACCCCCAGCAACACCGCCGCTGGACTGGCGCGCCCTTGGAACCGGTACTGGAAACCCTGAACGCCCTGGATGCCGCGGGGGCACAGGTTATCCTGCGCTGCCCCATCATCCCCGGCGTAAATGACACCCATGCCCATTTTGATGCCTTGCGGGCCCTGCGGGGCCGGCACCCCTGCATCCGGCAGGCGGAGGTCATGGCCTACCATGACATTGGCAAAAGCAAATGGGAAGCTTTAGGCAAGCCCTACTCCTTGGAGGAGTTAAAGACTGTCCCCCCGGATCAGAAACGCCGGTGGCAGGCACAGTTGGACAGTGAAGGAACATAGAAAAGGTATAGAAAAGGGCAGGACCCCT